>JABDDR010000057.1 GCA_013287505.1 Gammaproteobacteria bacterium | reverse complement strand
ATAATTCTGATTTTACAGCAAGCCGCGTTAAATCTGATGCTTGAAAACAAAATACTTCTCCAAAATCACCTTCGCCCAGCTTGTGGTGCTTACGAAATTCTTTTCCTTTAAAATAAAAAGCAGGGCCGTTGTCATAAGCAGCAAATTCCGGTGGTGTTAATAATTCAGCTTGTGACTCAATGTCAGATCTCATCATGCACTCCAAAAAAAGGGTCAAGCAGAATAAGCTTCTTCGATTTAAGCGTCAATACAGGGTTTTCAAGGACTGTTGTTTTAGCGATTAGAGTATGATATTGATAAATTAACTCAGGAGAAATGCATGCGCTATATTGAAAGCAATTTATTAATAGGTGAGAAACTGGTTTATTCGGTTCGTCCCCACTGGGTTGTTTTTTCTTCGGGTTTTTGGGCGATGATCGCTGGAATTTTTATATGGCTATTTGCACCCAATGTTTTGAATATTAATATTTATAATGGATGGACATTGCGTGGTATTGCAGGCGGACTACTTTTTATTGTAGGCGCATACTGGAGTATTCGCGCATATATATATTATTCGACCTCTGAATATGGCGTTACGAACAAACGTGTGATGATCAAAGTCGGTTGGATTAAGCGTATTTCATTAGAGCTTTTACTCGATAAAGTAGAAGGTGTATCGGTGGATCAAACGATCATGGGTCGACTTTTTAATTATGGTGCAATTACAGTGATCGGCACGGGTGGTACGAATGATCGATTCCCTTATATTCCAGATCCTTTATTGTTCCGAAAAACGGTGCAGCAACAAGTAGAATTATATGAAGAAGGAATGCATAAATAACAGCAATCTTCTTTCATGCCAGCGAATGTGAAAGTTAGGAGAACATCACACCTGTTGCCTGCAACGCCGAAGATAAATAGGGCAGCAATGTTTCGATTGTTTCTTTCACTTGCCACGGGGGATTAATTAATAAAATCCCGCACGCAGACAATTTCCCCTCTTCTACCGCTTCATTTAATTTAAAATCAATAATCAAATGCTCCACATTGAATGACCGAATACTGTGATAAAAAGAATGCACCGCATCGTGATTTTTTATGGGATACCAAATCATAAAATGCCCAGCGCGCCAGTGTTTTAATGTGCGTTGTAAAGCATTCGTCAGCTGTTCAAATTCATCAGTGATTTCAAAAGGAGGATCAATTAACACCAAACCCCGTTTGAGTTTTGGCGGAACAAATGCTTTCAGCGCACAATAGGCGTCCATATAATGCTGCGCACTATTTTTTCTTTTTGAAAAGTTATCTTTCAGTGTTTGATAATCTTCTTTGTGCAATTCACATAAAATCATTTGATCTTGTGATCGTAATAATGCATCTGCAATTAACGGTGATCCTGGGTAAAAATGCAGTTGATTGTTAGCATTATATTTTTTCACAACTGATAAATAATTTTGTAGCGGCAGTGGCAGTTCATTGGTATCAGCAAAAAATAGTTTGGCAATCCCATTGTTATATTCCTGCTTTTTTTGTGTTTGCAAAGACTGCAAATCATACAAACCAATTCCCGCGTGGGTATCTAAAAAACAAAAAGGGGTGTCTTTGCGCTGTAATGCTTGTAATAACACCACTAAAACAGCGTGTTTGACAACATCCGCAAAATTTCCGGCATGATAACAATGTCGATAATTCATTTAAAGCTCACACGTAATTGTTGAATTAATTTATCTGCCTCATCTGCCATATAAATTTTTTCTGGAACATTTGCCTGCCACACACTATGCGGCCACGATAAATCATTTTCAAAACGTGCAATAATATGAATATGCAGCTGAGAAACAATATTTCCTAAAGCGCCTACATTTATTTTATCCGCATGAAAATATTGTTGCATGCAGCGCGAAAAATGGGAAATTTCACGTATTAATTCATGTTGCTGATTATCATTCAGTTGAAAAATTTCTGTTATGTTTTTTTCAACGCGTGGAATCAGAATAATCCACGGATAATTTTTATTATTTTTTAAGCGCACATGAGATAAAGATGTGTCACAAATTTCAAAACTGCTTTCGGATATTCTGTTATCTAACATTAAAAATCCTTATGCGCCATACCCGCAATCTCTCTCGCCAATTTCGGCACTAAAAATCCTGGTAATCTTTTTTTAATATCAGACATTAATTGATGGGCTTTTTCTACAGGCACATCAAAATGCGCGCTGCCCTCGACTTTATCCAGAAAATGTAAATAATACGGTAAAACACCCGCTTGAAATAATCGCTTACTTAAATTAACCAAAACAGTCGCATCATCATTTATATCTTTTAATAAAACAGACTGATTTAATAGAGTGATATGAGAATTATGCAATTTTTTGAGTGCTGAAAAAACAGATTCATCGATTTCATTCGGATGATTACAATGCACAACAACAATGGTTTGAAAGCGCGATTGCGTTAAATAATGAATTAATTCATCAGTCACGCGCTGCGGAATCACAATGGGTAATCGTGTATGAATACGCAATCGTTCGACATGCGGAATTTTTTCCAATTGCGCGATAAATTCAGCGAGTAAATGGTCTTTTAAAATCAGCGGGTCTCCGCCACTTAAGATCACTTCTTCAATAAAGTTATTTTGTAAAATATAGTTTAATGCATTATTCCAGTTTGTCCGCGATGGAATATTGTTTGCATAGGGAAAATGCCGACGAAAACAATATCGACAATTGATCGCGCAGGCGCCAGTCAATGTGAGTAACACGCGATTTTGATATTTATGCAATAATCCTGGCACGGGATTTTTTTGAATTTCATTCAATGGATCTGCCGTAAAACCAGGCATTTTTTGCATTTCTATGGCTTGTGGTAATACTTGCAACAACAATGGATCGCGCGCATTGCTTTTTTCCATGCGCGATACAAATTCACGCGGTACGCATAATGCGAATGATTGCTGCGCTTGTATTGCATGATCTTGCGGTAAATCCAATAATAATGTTTCGTACAGATCAGACAGTTGCGTAATTGCGCCGGATAATGCGCTTTGCCAAGTGGGATGAAGAATTGTCATAGTGCGACAAAGTATCGCAATCATTCAAGAAAAACAAGAGATCTAGTCCAACTGTTAAAATCGA
>JABDDR010000056.1 GCA_013287505.1 Gammaproteobacteria bacterium | reverse complement strand
GAATTGCAGCTCGTCAATGATGCTTGTCATATCGAGCGAGCGGCTGCAGGATCGTTTACACAACCTACACTTTTAATCGCACCCCGACGCTTTGCTTTTATCGAATTGCACCCCGACGTTGCCGTTGCGGCAAGAAAAACCCAATAGCTGCTGTCCCCAACAACAGTGCTGGCAACACACTGATTGCATATTGAAAATGCACAATAGAATGACCGCCTCCCGTCTTCGTAATCAAAAATCCAATAAGGGGTTGTAAAAGTGGCGCGAAAATAACGCATAACATATTGGTAAAACCAATGGTGGAAGCACGGTTACCAGGCGTTGCTATTTCATTAGCAATTGCAAATGTTAATACATAACTACTCACGAACATCCCTGTAAAAAATAAAAGTACCGCAACCCATGACAAAGGTAATTTCACAAAAAAAATAATGGCGAATAATGCGAGCGATGTACCCAGTCCATTCACAATCATTATTTTTCGACGCCATTGTGTTCTGCTATCCAACCATCCAATAATCGGACCGCCAATAGCCACGCCAGCATATAATGCGGATGCAGTCATCGTCGCCTTCATCAAATCCACATGATGCGACAATTCAAAAAAAGGAATTGCCCAAAGTGCAATAAATACGGTGATGACGCTAAACATCAAACCACAATAAATACCATTCGCCCACAGCAGTGGATTTCGCGCTATTTTTTTAAGTCCTACATGCAAAGATGTGGATGCAATTTTATATTTAATAGCAGATGATTTTTTGCGTGGCGCATTACGGATAATTAACACTAAAAAAAGCGATAAAACGCCTGAAAATATTCCTGCGATCACCATACAATCACGCCATCCTATTTTTTGAATAAAATTCGCGAGCCAAAAATTACCAATGATTGCGCCAAACATGCCGGCTGTTTCAACAATTGCTGCGATGAATGCGAAACGTCGCGAAGGAAACCAAATGGAAATTACATTTAAACAACCGACAAATGCGAATGCTGCGCCAGCACCCATGAGCACGCGCCCTAGTAACGCGATCGTAACGATTTTTGCAAATGAAAATATCAAACAGCCCACACAAACAACCACTGCGCCAATACTCAATACGCCGCGCGGACCATAACGATCCATTAACATGCCTGCGGGTGTTTGCAGCAATACATAAATATAATAATAACTGCTCGCTAATACACCGCCACCGAATGCGGTCAACGTAAAACTTTTCATCAAAGCATCGATCACTGCACCTGATGAAAGCTGCAAAAAAAACTGGAACAAAACAAATATCGCGGCGATGAACCATACAGACCATGCCAATCGCATGCGACGACGACGCGCGGATTTTAAAGCGCCGGGTTTCCAAGTGTTGTAGGTGGGGATGATGTGACTTGGGGTGTTCATTATCGGCTCAATTCATTATTGTGAATGGATGGTAAGGGATTGGGGTTAAATTGCAAGGAGTGTGAAGGATGCGAATTTATTTATGAGGAAATGGAAAGCTGGACCCTATCTCTTTTTCCGCTCAAGAAATGGGCCATCCATGGCCCGGTCCCGAAACATCCTGTTTCTATTCGCTGCAAAAGAGATAGGGATCCAACTTTCCATCAACTGATTTTATTGCGTCAAACAATTGCTCACGCTTTTTGATTTATTCGCGCTTTTATTTAAATTAAAACAGCTCCAATGTTTTAAAGAATCTTCGATGCAGCGAAGCGTTTGTTATGGTTATGGGTAGCACTTGAGGGGAATACGAGGCATGGATGCCGAGTTTAGCCTACATGGATGTACTTGCGGCGTCCCCGAAAGTGCTACCCATAACCATAACAAAAAGCAAGCGGTTGCGTGGTTTGTTTAAAGCGTAGTTTGTTTAAAGCGAGGTTTGTTTAAAATGGTTTATTTAAAACAAACTATGTTAGAAGGTATAATATTACCATTACCAATCACGAGACCCACCTATGCCACAACCCACCCTCACCCCACTCACCCGTTTTTCCACCCTAAAATTTTCCGGTGAAAAAACACAAACATTTTTGCAAGGTCAAGTCACTTGCGATATGAATGCATTATCACACCATGGTGCGCATTCTCTTGCAGCCATTTGCGATCACCGTGGTCGCATGATTGCGAATTTTTGGGTGGTAAAGTGGCACAATGATTTTTTATTTATTTTACCAAAAAATATGGCGTCACTGGTTGCTGATCATTTAAAAAAATATGCGGTGTTTTCGAAGGTAATCATCTCGCACGCAGACAATTTTTTTATCGCTGAATTCAATAATTTTTCTGATGAAAAAAACCCCGCTGCCGTATATATTACTTTACCCAGTAAAAATAGGTATTTGGTGGTTGCGGAGCAAAACTTATTTCCACTGTTTGAAATAAATTTTGATGAAATACTTTGGAAAAAAAATAATATTAATGATCAACTTTGCATTTTATACCCAGAAACAAGTCTTTTATTTACGCCTCAAATGATTTCGCTCGAAAAATGGGGTGGTGTGAGTTTTACAAAAGGTTGTTACGTCGGTCAAGAAATTGTGGCACGCACGCAATACCTCGGCACGCTCAAACGACATTTGCATTATCTAGAAATATCCAGCGATCAAGCATTATCTCCAGGAGATAATCTCAATAATAAACAAGGTGAAGTGATCGGTGTCATCACTGAAGCCGCTGCCATCGATCTTAATAAATATAAAATATTAGCTGTTATTCAAGACCATGCTGCGATGTCAGGCTAGCCTTTTGCGCCTTTTGTACTTTTTTTAACAAAAAGGCACAAAAGGCTAGCCTGACATCGCTATACTCACGTAACCTATTGAATTTATAAAATCTCAACATGAAATTTATAAAAAGTGGCCTATAATTGTGCAACGAATAACTTAAAAGGAGAAATGTCATGAAAACACTTGCTGTTGTCTTAGCGGCAGCTTCATTAGCTGCTGTAGTATCATTCTCAGCGTTAGCAGAAACACAAACAAGCCAAACTGCGTCAAATAATCCTACTGTTCAACACGGTAAGCCAATGCAATTGGCATGGTGTCGCTGGGGTCGTTGTGGTTATGGTTATCGTGGTGGTTATTATCACCCTTACTATGGTGGTTACTATCGCCATTGCTGGATAAACAGATTTGGCTATCGAGTCTGCAATTAGCGCAGAGC
>JABDDR010000055.1 GCA_013287505.1 Gammaproteobacteria bacterium | reverse complement strand
AGAAGCTCAACAACATGCGACAGAAAAATCAACACACGTCGCATCGATAAAACAAGGCGAACATTACACAGTAAGACGCGGCGATGATCTGAGAAAAATCGCGGATCATTTACACGTCACTGTAAAACAACTCGAAACATGGAATCATCTCAACGCACACGCCATATTGCGTATTGGAGAAAAATTAGCGATTGAAAACAAAGAAAATAAATTAACGCCGAAAAAAATAACAGCAACAGTGACGCATAAAATTGTGCAATTAAATAAAATAACATCGAAAAAAATAACGGTAACGACGACACATAAAATTGCCCGATTAAAACGCGAACATACTTATACCGTAAAACGCGGCGATGATTTACGTAAACTCGCAGCGGAATTTGATACTACGGTTTATCACATCATGCAGCACAATCATTTAAAAACAATCACGCTTCAGGTGGGTCAGCATTTGCGATTGCCAAATGCTTAAAAATAAAAATAGGTTTTCAAGTTTGCGGTGTTAGTGTATTTTATCCCACATAGTTCTCATGCCGGATAAATCGATTAACGATGCCAGCCAATCCCGACATAAACTCTCCTGATATTCAGTCAAATACTGTTGAAGTACGCATCACTATTCCAGAAAATCCCACTGACGCAGACATGGTTCAAATATTAACGGGACTATATGCTGCTATTCAAGCGATAGAAAATCCGCCTCGCACACCACCTGCAGAAGCTGAATCTCAAACAGCCGCAAAACCTCGCTGGCTTACTTTTATTATTCGCGCAGGAAAGATTTTTGTATTAGGGACAAAGGGACTTTCTTGCACATTTCGATTCAAAACGACATTAGAAGCGTTGCAATATATATTTCAAATCTTAAGGCAAGCGGGTCACCTTTATGCCGGTATTATTGCCAAAACCGCAGGCACTCTCTTTTTTACAGCAGATGGATCAATGTCGGTCGGGACTTCTGAAAAAAGCGTTGCCATGCTCCCAGTTTTATGGTCGGAATTTAATAGAATACTGGGTTCATTGCGAGAAAGTAATAATGGAAAATTACCGCTCATTCAATTATTTTTATTGGCTGCTTTATTCCCCGGCTGCATGTGGGGCACTTTTAACAAAGGTCGTGTGGGGGTTTACGCTTTTGCGGATATGATCATCCGTCTGGTGACAGATAACCCCTCGCCTGCATTAATCACTACCTGTCAAACCATAGGGGATATCGTCGGTGTTGGTTCAGCCGCAAACTTTCTTGTCTTTAATGGTCTTACTGCATTAAATATCCTGTGCATCAAGCAAAGTTTACGCGACAATCCGTTTTGGCTGGCGTATAACAAAGCAAAAAAAACATCCATTTTTTTTACCAACTTCATTACTTTTGTCATTAGCGTTGCAATGACGTTAATTATGGCAATGGCCACCTTTTACGCCAGGGGAAGTTCTGAACTTAACTGGAGTTCCACAACAGAAGCGCTGTTTATTTCAATATCAAGTCTCATATTAAACACTGTTTTTACCGTGGGTCCCAATTTCGTCCTTAAAAATATGAAAGAGCAATACGCTGCGTTGGGACAAAAGTCTAGTTTTAATCACACTGCCTGTTATGATGCGGGTGTTGGCTCAATTAAATCTTTTGGCGTAATAAGCTCTACTGGTAATTCATTAGCTGTACTTCCTGCCATTATTTTCATATTATTTGCAATCTCAAAGGAAAGTAATTTAACTCAAGAAAGTTTCTGGAATATCGCCATTGCGATAATTGCTTGGGCTCTACTGGCTGTTCCGATGTTTCCAAGAGATTATGCATATTACACAAAACCGCTGCTGGAATGGTATGAAAAAAAATTTAGTCCGAAAAATGATACATTGCGCGCAGAACCAGAACCTCCTTTGCCTGTCGGCAGTATTGCTTCGTTTTTTTCTCGGTTTTGTAGCAAAAATACGAATCCAGTCACCCAACCGCTTATTAACGGTAGAGCAATAAACTATGTCTGAACTACGTAGACAATTATCCGCACGCCACTTATCCATGATCGCCCTTGGCGGCACGTTGGGCACAGGTATATTTTTAACGAGTGGCTCTGCGTTGTACATTGCAGGTCCTGTCGGCGCGATCTTAGCGTATTTCATCATGGGTATCATGGTTTACTTGCTCATGAATAGCTTGGGCGAAATGTCTGCTTATAAACCCGTATCGGGTAGTTTTTTCCAATATTCTAGCGAGTATGTGAGCAAGCCTTTCGGATTTGCGATGGGTTATAACTATTGGTTTAATTGGGCCATTACCATTGCAGTAGAATTAATTGCTGCGGCACTCATTATGGGATTTTGGTTTCCGCATGTGCCCGCCTTTGAATGGTGCGTATTATTTTTTGTCGGTATTTTTACTTTAAATATTTTATCTGTCAAAAGTTATGGTGAAACACAATATTGGTTATCACTGATTAAAGTCATCGCCATTCTTGTTTTTATTGTGATTGGCGTGCTGGTTATTCTTGGATTTAACAAACAACATCATGCGATTGATTTTACCAATTGGCATCTGGGGCATTTTCATAATGGTTTTTCTGGCTTGTTTGAAGTGTTTTTATTATCTGGTTTTGCTTTTCAAGGAACGGAATTAATCGGCGTTGCAGCGGGTGAAGCAAAAGATCCGCAGCGTAGCATTCCGCGCGCTGTCAAACAAATTTTTTGGCGTATTTTATTATTTTATATTCTTGTGATGTTGATTATCAGTTTAGTGATTCCCTACACAGATCCGCGATTATTAAATGCCAATTCCACAATTGCATTAAGCCCACTGACGATTATTTTTTCCATGACGGGGTTTAAATACATCACGGATGTCATGAATTTTGTCATGCTGATTGCTTTTTTATCTGCGTGTAATTCCGATATGTATTCTTCAACGCGTATTTTATGGAATTTAGCAGTTAGGGGTAGCGCACCAAAAATGTTCGCTAAGGTAAATCGTGCTGGCGTTCCGATTGCGGCATTGTTAGTCACTGCTGCTTTTGGATTGCTGGCATTTTTGTGTGATTATTTTGGCAGCGCTAATTTCTTTTTAATTTTGGTGAATATTTCTAGTTTATCGGGATTTATTGCATGGCTGGGCATTGCGATGAGTCATATTGGTTTTAGAAAACATTATTTGGCTGCGGGAAATAAATTATCTGACTTGCCGTTTCAATCGCGTTTTTACCCAGCGGGACCGATCATTGCGATTGTGCTGTCTTTGCTGATTATTGGCGGCATGTGGTTTACGTTATTGGCGCAAGATCAAATATCGTGGTCATCATTGATTGGGATGTATATTGGGTTGCCGATTGTGTTTTTGCTGTGGTTGGGTAATAAGTTGTATCGTCGTCACAATCGCATTCGCTGACGCGAAAGCTTCTAAGCTATATCACTGGCGCAAACCATCGGCTTACCAAGACGATCTCTGAGTAAGCTTTCGCGTCAGCGAATGCGAAATAGTCATTACCCACCACCCAAACTCGCTTCGATTTTTTCAAGCGAAATACCTTTCGTTTCCGGCACTTTCAAATACACAAACAAAATGCCGAGCAAGCAAATAACTCCGTATAACGCGAATGTGACAGGCTCATGCAAATATTTAACCAATGTTAAAAATGTTAATGACACAATAAAGTTAAACATCCATTGCAATGCTGTCACCAAACTCATTGCTACACCCCGTATTCTTAAAGGGAAAATTTCGGTAAACATTAACCACATAATCGGTCCTAAACCAATGGCAAAACCAATGACGTAAACAATCAAACCGGCAAATTCAATCCACTTTAAATGTCCAAAATCAAAAA
>JABDDR010000054.1 GCA_013287505.1 Gammaproteobacteria bacterium | reverse complement strand
GTTCCAGGAAATGATGATGCTATACGCGCTATTCGTTTTTACTGTAAAACAATCGCTGATGTCATCATTGAATCGCGCCGTTCAATTTTAGAAGAAGAAGCATCCAGAGAAAAAGAAAAAGCAGAACGGTCACGCGCAAAAACACAAGCAAAACCGGCTGAAATTAAAACCGCGAAAAAAGTCACTAAAAAAGCGGATGCGGCGGAAGTAACAGCAGAAGCGGCTGATGGAAGTGCCAGCGACCACGCAGCAGTAGCTAAGAAACCTGCTACGAAGAAAGCAGCTAAAAAGAAAGCGGAATAAGGATACTGCATTAAAATTTTATATTACGAGGTAAAAAATGTCAGAAGTTACAGCATCCATGGTGAAAGAACTGCGCGAATCCACAGGCGCTGGCATGATGGAATGTAAAAAAGCGCTGGTAGAATCCAATGGCGATATGCAATTAGCCATCGATAATATGCGTAAAAGTGGTCAAGCAAAAGCCGCAAAACGCGCCGGTAAAATTGCCGCAGAAGGTGTGATCGCGGTTGCATTAAATAAAGATAAAACACGCGCATGCATGATTGAAGTGAATTGTGAAACTGATTTTGTCGCACGCGATAAAAGCTTCAAAGAATTTGCTGATATGCTCGCGAACGTTGGATTAACCGCAAATACATCAGATGTTGCTGTGTTGATGTCACAGTCAGCGAAGCCGAGCGTTAGCGAAGGCGATATAGCCATTTCTTGTGAAGCAGCGCGCGAATCCGCTGTAACAAAAATCGGTGAAAATATTCAGGCGCGTCGCATGGTAACGATTTCATCTACGGGCTGCGTCAATTATTATTTGCATGGTGATCGTATCGGCGTTTTAATATCACTCGATAAGCCTAATGCGGATCTTGCTAAAGATATTGCAATGCATGTCGCAGCAACAAATCCTATTGCGATAGATGCCAGCGGTATTGCACCAGAAGTGTTAGCAAAAGAACGTGAAATCGTGACTGCGCAAGCACAAACTTCTGGAAAACCCGCCAATATTATTGAAAAGATGGTTGAAGGTCGCTTACAAAAATTCGTACAAGAAGTGTGCTTGGTGCATCAGCCTTTTGTGAAAAATCCTGACCAAACGATTGCGCAATTATTGCAAGCGGCAGGTGGTGCAAAAGTATTATCCATGACGCGTTTTGAAGTAGGCGAAGGTATTGAGAAAGTCGTGGTAGATTTAGCGGCAGAAGTGAGTGCGACACTCAAAGAAATCTAATCGAAGCTCGAGGCGGAGACCCGCGTGAAATGAGCGTAGCGAATGGAACAAGGGAGATTTGCTAAGCAAATCATTTTTTGCAATCAGGAGAGACCCTATGCAACCCAAATACCGACGAATTCTTCTCAAAATGAGCGGTGAAGCATTAATGGGAGATGGCGTTACTGCTATTTCTCCCGTTGTTTTGAGACGTCTTGCCAATGAAATTAATGACGTTCGAACACTCGGTGTGCAAATTGCGATTGTGATTGGCGGCGGAAATTTTTGCCGTGGTGTGACATTGTCTGAAGTGGGTATCAATCGTATTACGGGTGATCATATGGGTATGGTCGCAACGATTATGAATGCGCTCGCATTGCGTGATGCATTTGAGCAATTAGAAATGCCCGTACGTATTTTATCGGCAGTTGCAGTGGGCGGTATGGTGGATTTATTTCATCGACGCAAAGCGATTCATCACTTAGAGCAAGGTCGCGTGGTTATTTTTGCGGCAGGTACCGGTAACCCTTTATTTACGACAGATTCTGCAGCCAGTTTGCGCGGTATTGAAATTAACGCAGATGTTGTTTTGAAGGCAACCAATGTTGATGGCGTTTATTCTGATGACCCGCGTCACAATCCAGATGCAACACTTTACAAACATTTAACTTACACTGAAGCACTTGATAAAGAATTTGCTGTGATGGATTTGGCAGCATTTTGTCAGTGTCGTGATTATGCAATGCCATTGCGTGTATTTAACATTGGAAAACCCGGTGTTTTAATGCAGGTAGTGATGGGCGATGATGTCGGCACATTGGTGGACGAAGGAGAAACAGTATGATCAACAATATTCTACATGATGCAAAAATGCGCATGGAAAAAAGCATTGATTCACTAAAACAAGAATTATCAAAGTTACGTACGGGTCGTGCACACCCTGGTTTAATTGAACATGTTATGGTGAGTTATTACGGCACGCCAACACCACTATCTCAGGTTGCTAATATCGCGATTGAAAATTCAAGAACCTTAATGGTAACGCCTTGGGAAAAAAATCTGGTACCTGATATTGAAAAAGCGATTTTAACCGCAAATTTAGGTTTAAATCCAAACACAGCAGGTAGCGTGATTCGTATTCCGATGCCACCATTAACAGAAGAGCGACGCAAAAGTCTTGTGAAAGTGGTGAGCGGTGAAGCTGAACGTGCACGTGTTGCGGTTCGTAATATTCGTCGTGATGCCAATTCAGAAATTAAAGCATTATTAAAAGATAAAAAAATCAGCGAAGATGAAGAACATCGTGCGCAAACAACCATACAAAAAACAACGGATGAATTTGTTGCGCAAATTGATACGATGTCGGCCGCGAAAGAAAAAGATTTGATGGAAATATAATCCCACCGTGGAAACCAACCCCGAAAAAATGCCTCGCCATGTCGCCATTATTATGGATGGCAATGGTCGTTGGGCAAAACAACGTTTTATGCCGCGTTTTATGGGACATCGCGCTGGCGCTAAAATCATTCGAAAAGTAATTGATTTTTGCGTTAAATATAAAATCGGTGTCTTATCTTTATTTGCACTCAGTGTGGAAAATTTTCAAGCGCGCCCTGAGTCTGAAGTGCGATTTTTAATGTCATTGTTTTCAGATCTGCTGATTAAGAATTTGGATGAAATGCACGGCAATGGTATTCGTATTCGAATTGTGGGTGATTTATCGGCACTTGATCCGGATATACAAGCGCAAATACAGCACGCTGAAGCGATTACGAAAAATAATACAACGCTTACTTTTGTCATTGCAGTTAATTATAGCGGACGTTGGGATATTTTTCAGGCTGCGCAACAATTTGCAAAAATTGCCACCGAACAATCCAATGAAAAAGATTTTTCATCATTTTTATGTTTGTCTGATTTACCAGAACCCGATTTGTTGATTCGCACGAGTGGTGAGAAACGCATCAGTAATTTTATGTTGTGGCAATTTGCTTATACCGAATTATTTTTTACGGATGTTTTTTGGCCAGATTTTGATGAGCAACTATTTGCAGATGCAATTGATTCTTTTCAAAAGCGTGAACGGAGATTTGGGAAGGTAGTGTGAGTGGGAGTGGGAGAAAAGGCCGTGAAGCAGCGAGTTCGATATGACTGCAACCACAACAAACCATCCAGCGAGTGGGAACTTGGATGTGTCTTTTTTCTCCCGAGCGCAGTCGTGCAAACAAAAAATTTCTCTGCCCCCTCCGCGAGGGTGAAAAATGGCACGTCCAAGTAACCCACGAGCATCTCGCCAATGATGCAGTCATATCGAACAAGCGGTTTGCAACGATATTTTACCGGATTATTTTATTATGTTACTAAAAAGAATCATCACCGCCGTTATTTTAATCCCATTGATTGTCGCCGCTATTTTTTATATGCCCGCCTTTTATTTTTCAATAATGGTTGGTGCATTGATTTTAGTAGGCGCCTGGGAGTGGTCTGGTTTAATTGGATATAACAAAAAATATTTTAAAATTATTTACACCACTTGTATTGCGCTCGCACTTTTATTTTTATTTTTCACGCACACGCACACTATTTTATTTATCGCTGCAATCGTTTGGATATGGGCACTTATCGCCATCATTCATTATCAACAAAAAGGCTCTGGCGCCGGTTTTCAATTTCCCATCATCCGCGGAATCATTGGATTTATAGTGTTACTCGCAACATGGGTTGCGATTATGACGCTAAAAATAAATCCCCATTTTGGACCCGTTTGGTTAGTGTTGGTTTTAATGCTGATATTTGGCGCGGATACGGGTGGTTATTTCGCAGGACGCTTATTTGGAAAGCATGCGTTATGTTCGCGTGTGAGTCC
>JABDDR010000053.1 GCA_013287505.1 Gammaproteobacteria bacterium | reverse complement strand
GACGATGGTGATGCAAAGGCGCTTAAACGTGCTTTTCAAAAAAGTAAGATTGCTAATAAAATTCTGCGAGCGATAGATGGCGTTGAAGCATTAGAGATCTTAAAAGGAACCAATGGAAAAGAAAAAATAATGCCGCCTTATATATTGCTTGTCGATTTAAATATGCCGAGAATGAACGGTATTGAGCTTATTAAAGCATTGCGCGAAGATTTAGAATTAAACAAATCTATCGTTTTTGTTTTAACGACGTCGAAACGCGATGAAGATAAAACAGCGTCTTATGATCTCAATGTGTCCGGATATATCCTCAAAGAAACGGCGGGGCAAGATTTTTTAAACATGGTTAATTTAGTAGAATCTTACTGGCGCATCGTGGAAATGCCGTAACACAAGGAATAAACATGAATCAGGGTTTGTTACATATTTTAATCGCCGATGATGACATCGGTGATCGCAAACTTATTAAACGATTACTGAAACAATCGGGTCTTATGTGTGAATGCGTTGAAGCAGAAAGCGTTGAAGAGGCTCTAGTAGCCTGCAGTACAAAACCTTTTGATTGCATCATTATCGATTACCGCCTGCCAGGACAGGATGGTTTGGCTGGCATTGATACTCTACACAATCAATTTCCCACAGTGGCAATTATCATGACCACTGGGCAAGGCGATGAAATGGTTGCAACAGAAGCTTTAAAACTAGGTGCATCGGATTATATTGTGAAGAAAAATCTGAATCCCGAATTGCTCAAAAAATCAATTAGCGCTGCGATTGAAAAATTGCAGCTACAGAAACTTGTAAAAGAACATGAGACCAAAATACAATATATTGCGTACCATGATTATTTAACAGGAACTCCGAATCGACTTCTTTTTGCAGATACATTAAAAAGAACTTTGGCTGGCGCAAAAAGAAATAAAAAAATGTTTGCTGTGATCATGCTCGATTTAGATCATTTTAAAAATATCAATGACACGCTGGGTCATGAGGAAGGCGACTCTTTGTTGAGACAAGCAACGCAACGATTTCAATCAGTCTTGCGTGAAGAAGATATGCTCGCAAGATTGGGCGGTGATGAATTTGCCGTATTGATTAGTGAGATGAAACAAAACGAAGAAGCCGATCGATGCGCAACGAGAATATTAGATTCATTAAAAGAGTCATTTATATTGGCTAATAAAACAATTGGTATTACAGCAAGTATTGGTATCGCGATATATCCTCTTGCGGGAGAAAACACTTCTGATTTAATGCGAAATGCTGACAAAGCCATGTATCAAGCGAAAAACGCTGGAAGAAATACAATCCGCTCTTTTGAAGATACGACAAGATGAAGCGCGAAAAAATGGAGTAAATCTTGTGTGAGCATATGCATAGCTCAATTCATTTTTCACCCTCGCGGAAGTTACAGAGAAATTTTTTGGTTGCACGACTGCGCTCGGGAGAAAAAAGACACATCCAAGTTCCCACTCGCTATCAAGTTCATATTGTTTTGCAGTCATATCATCACTATTGATGATCCGTTAATTCAAAAATCGACAATAGTGATTCAAGCGTCGCGCGAGCGCTTCATTTTTCTGCGGTGAAACACGGTCTAAAATGTCAATCACACCGTCGCGAGAATTGCAGACTAATAAAATATCGCAACCTGCTTCAATGGCGCGATTCGCGCGATCGTCATACGAGCCCATCGTTGCAACCGCTTGCATTGATAAATCATCGCACATTACCAATCCCTCAAATTGCAATTGTTGCCGCAACACAGTTTGAATCCAATGATGTGAAAAACAAACAGGCAATGGATCTACTTGCGAATAAACCACGTGGGCTAGCATAATTGCATCTAATTGTGCAGATAATTTTTTAAAGGGTTGTATGTCTTGTTGCGCGATTTCTTCGAATGAGCGTTCATCAATAGGAAGATCGAAATGAGAATCGAGCGTTACAAAACCATGACCCGGAAAATGTTTCCCAGTGACAGGTGATTTCAACGCATGAAACTGCTCAATCATAAAAGCGCTTAAATGTGAGACTATTTCAGCATTATTACCAAAACTACGATGACCAATCACGGTATTACGATCAAAATTAATATCCATCACGGGCACTAAACTGCTATAAACACCGACATCACGCAATTCATTAATCATCTGATTCAACATCACGGAAAAATCTTTTTTTGTTTTCTCTGGCGCGGTTTGATAGAGCGATCCCCAATGACCCATTGAGGGAAGCTCGGTAAATCCAGAGCGAAAACGCTGTACGCGCCCACCTTCTTGATCAACCGTAATCACAATATGCGGTGAAACAGCGGAAATTTGGCGATTTAATTCGCGCAGTTGCTCGATCGATTCATAATTGCGCGAAAAAAGAATAATGCCGGAAATAAAGGGGTGCGATAATATTTCTTTGTCTTCGGGGGTGAGTGTGAGGCCGTTGATATCAGCCCATAAAAAACCTGTTGTGTTTTTCAAGATAGATCTCCATGAAATAGTATGAGCTAGTGGGGTATTTAGAAGCACTTGCGTAAGCAAGCGCGATGTAAGTATTGTTGTTGTTTCTCTTACTTTCGCACTCGCTGTTGCTCCCGCTTCTAAACTTTGTCACTGGTTAAAACAGTCAGCAAGCACCTGCTAGTGATATAGTTTAGAAGCACTTGCGTAAGCAAGCGCGAAAGCTGAGGATGGCGTTAACTCATTTCCCAATCGGCAAATGACTCACATTACCCCGTTTTTTAATAACACCATCCGATGACGTCATCCGTGCAGCACCTTCTTTCACCACCTCATCAATACGCAAAATCGTGTGTAATGGAATATAAGAGCGCTTCACATCTTTAAATTCAGCTTGTAATTTTTCAGCTGAAGGATCAACGAGCACTGATGATTTTGTCTCATGAAAAACAAGTTCTTCAATTTCAATAAAGCCCATTAAACTTTCTTCGGTTAAATATTTGGCGTAAATTTCATATAGTTTATCGTTCTGAATAAAAATAACGCGATAAATGGGTTGTTTTTCTTCTATTGACATAAATCTATCGTTCCTCAATCTCTTTCAAGAAGGCTATTTCTGCCTTGCTCGACTCTCGATGCAATGCATTATTACGCTGCGGAAACCGTCCGAATCGCTGAATAATCGCATAATGATGATTCGCAAATTTCAAAAAGCTGTCAAAGATAACACGGGTTTCAGAAAATGCCAAATCCACTAATGTACGGTATGCACGAACTGACTTTTCTTGAACCATAATTTTTTCAGAATGCAGTAATGGGAAATAATAAAAAACACGTTCGATAAGGCTTAATGAATGATCGTGTTCATGTCGCATACCATTCAAACAAATCAGGATTGCTTTTTCATCTTGTTCAAATGCGCGCGAAGACCCGCGATAAATATGACGAGACAACTGATCGAGCGTAATAATTAAAGCCAATTGTCCACGTGGTTCTTTTTCCCAATCATCAAATTTTCCTGCAATGGCAGCTTCAACATGCGTTGTAAATCGCGATTTAATGTCTGAGTCGATTTCAGCATCTTCGCCAAACCAAATTTTCGCACGATGCTCCGTTGGTACAATGGTTTCTTCCACGTGTCCAAACCAGAACTTCAGAATATCATTATAGGGTTCTACTGCTGGATTCATAACGTTTTCCTTGAAGGCGATGGGAACAAACGTTCAATCGAAGTTATATTATATACTCGTAAGAGACGATAAATCGACGGAGACGCGATAAATCGACGGAGACGCGATAAATCGACGTCTCTACGATTGCGTTAATTCCTTCAAAATTTTCATAGGATCAACCGCGCCAGTGATCGATCGACCCATCACCAAATAATCAGCGCCTGCGGCAAATGCGGCTTGTGGCGTCACTACTCTTTTTTGATCTTCTGTATTATCTGACGCCAGACGAATACCAGGTGTTACTAATAAAAAATCTTTACCACAATCTTTTTTTAATAAAGGCGCTTCTTTTGCAGAACAAACAACCCCATCGAATCCGCAGGCTTTCGCAGCTTTCGCCATTTTTAAAACGGTATTTTCAACGGAATCATTGACTCCCAAAAATTGTAAATCGTTTTTATCTAGGCTTGTTAAAACAGTAACGCCGATTAATAGTGGACGTTTTGATGCAGGAAATTGATCAACGGCG
>JABDDR010000052.1 GCA_013287505.1 Gammaproteobacteria bacterium | reverse complement strand
GTGTAATATTTGATAATGATGCTGCAGTTGACGATGCTATTGCGTTAGCTGTTCTTGTAAGTCACCCTAATATTGAATTAAGAGCAATTACAATATCTTGTACTGGTGAAACACGCGGCGAACCAGGTGCACGCAATTTTTCTAGAATTTGTCAGATGATGGGTCAAAAAAATATTCCCATTGCATACTCCAGCAGCGCTTCCTTTAGCAAGGAACCGAATCCATTTCCAGAGTGGTTACGTAATCATGTAGATAATTTACTGAGCTCTACAGAAGTTCCAGATTTTCAGGATGTTTCAATATCCGACTCTGCAATTGATTTGATGAGAACTGTACTTGAAAAATGTGATGAAGAAAAAATAACGATTGTAGCGACAGGGCCGTTAACAAATATTGCAGAATTGATCAAACAATATCCTGCGTTACTGAACAAGATTGAAAATATAGTTATCATGGGTGGCGCGATTCATGTATGTGGAAATGTGCCTTTGTTGAATCCGGGCTCTCCTTTTGTTGATGCTGAATTAAATATTTACGCTGATATTCAAGCTGCAAATATCGTCTTTTCTTCTGGTATTCCTATTACACTCGTACCCTTGGATGTCACTTGCCAAGTTCCGCTGACAAAAGAATTTTATGAAGAAATGAGTCAGCAAACAACACCTGCTTTGAAGTTTATTTTCCATTTACTAAAAGGAAGAAAGGATACGGAAGATGCACTTAGAGGGGATGGAACCTTTTTTAGTACATTTCATTTATGGGATCCATTGGCAGCCATAATTGCTGCAGAGCCAACAATTGCTAAATATGAAGCAGTGGCGCTATCTGTTGATTCAGACAGCGGTAAAGTTCTGGCAAAGCAAGCGTTGCCAGATGAGCTATCTGCTATCTTATTCGCAAAAGAAATTGATCAGCCAGAAAAAGTTTTATCATTGTTAATAGATACAGTAAGAGCATATGAAATACAGTAGTTAATAATACGAGATCACGTCGTGTGATGGAAAAAATTGGATTGCATTATAATTCCATGGACGATTTTGATCATCCTAAATTAGATCGATCAAATCCGTTGCGTCGACATGTGTTGTATCGCATTTCGAAAAATGAATATTTATTGAAAAATAAATTTATTAACAGGTCATGAAAAATGAAAACAGCGCTTATTATTATAGATTTGCAGAATTCCATTGTTTTTGATCAACAATTTATACTTCATAACAGTGATCATGTGTTGGGAAATATTGCAACAGTTTTGCAAAAGGCAAGGGATTCTAAAACACCAGTTATTTTTATTCAACATACCAGCAAAACTAGAGCAGGATTTATCGAAGGGAGTACTGGATGGGAAATTCATGCCAGTGTAAAACCTCTTCCTAATGAGATAGTAATTCAAAAAACTGTTTGTGATTCATTTCATGAGACAACTTTGTATGAAGAGCTCAAAAATTTAAAAATTGAGCGCGTTGTTATAGTGGGTTTAAGAACAGAAATGTGTATTGATACTACATCAAGAAGAGCGTTCACACTTGGTTACAAAGTAGTACTCATTGAAGATGCGCATAGCACCTTTGATAATGCAGTATTACAAGCACAGAAAATTATAGATCATCACAATGTAACGCTGTCAAAATCTTTTGTCGAGTTAAGAAAAACCGCAGATTGGAATTTCTAATTTTATGCAATTTTAAACTTAATTAAATTTAACGAAAAGGTAATATTTATGTTCATAGTTGTTCTAACTTATAAAAAATCTATGGATGATGTTGAGAAATATTTATCAGAGCATCGGACATTTTTAGATAGTGCCTATAAAGATAACTTTTTTGTGGCGTCAGGACCTAAAAATCCAAGAACCGGCGGTGTTATCATTTCCCAATTGACGGATCACAAAAAGTTGGAAGATGTTTTAACAAAGGATCCATTCAGTATCCACGATATTGCTGATTATGAGATTATTGAGTTTAATCCAACAAAATTTCATCCTAATTTTGCGTCATTTATTAGAGAAACATATTAGCGATAATAAATAAAATATTTTTTATACAGCTAAACTTTTTGCGTTTCTAAATTATTCATTGATTGCAATTGTTTTAACTGACCTTCTAAAAATGCTTTTTCCTGAGAGGTCTTTTCAAATTGTTCGCGTAGAATTTGCATTTTATGCTCAAGTTTATCAAGCAAAGTTTTTATAGACATAGTGTTATTTTCAGAAGACTTTAACTGAATATAAAGTTGCCCATTCTCATTATTTTTATTTTCTAATAGCTGAGATAACTGATTTTGATACGAATTCAATTTTGCAATTTCATTCATCATGTGTGAATTTTCTGCCGATAAAGAATCATAGTTTTCTTGTAGTAATTTTTTGCTATTTGTTTCGTCCGAAAAATCACTTTCTAATTTATGGTGAAGTTCGGTTAGACTATTAAAACGCGTTTGATATTGCGTTCTTTCATGCAGTGTTGTGCTTAACTGATTTTGAAGCTGTGACAGCTTGAGTTCATATTCGCTACGCTGTTTTTCAAGCAATAATGCTTGTTCTTGGCGTTTCTGCTCCACAGCCTGTTGATAGTGCACTAAGTTATCCTGTGTATTTTTAAGCAAAAGATGTAAACGATCATTCTCATTTTTGTGATTCGTGTTGTGTGATTCCAGTGATGAGATTCTCTCTATTAATTTTGTTTTTTCATTTTCTAAATTATTGATCGTATTTTTTAATTGCTCTGATATTTGTGTTTGATGATCACATTTTTCAGATAGGCCCAGGACTACCGAAGCTTCGACCAGGTGCCACTTTAGTTAATGGCCCTACGCTAAGATCTCTGCGATGAGCCACCACTTAAGACTTATTTAGGCTCGTTATGATCAATCACAAAAATAAATTTCCACTCATTTCGTATATTTTTTATCAAATATGAAATATCAAACCGAACAATAGGCATATCTTCGTCATCAAGTAACGCCCATTCAACATTTGCCAAATAATGAGATGATTTGAAATTGATAATATCTGCGGCCATCATCTTACATATTTTTGCACCGAGTTGTTTATATCTATCAAAGGATTTTTTTAGGTTAGCTAAAAATTCGTGATTATTGATAATATTCCAACAATCGGTCGGTGTGGATAAAGTAAATTGGTCGTAAAAATGAGTTGAAATTTTTTGAAAATTTTTTTCAATCACGACTCGGTCATAGTCTTCTAAAAATATTTGTATTTCGCGCATGGAAAGCTATTCTCGATAATAAAATTTTATGTTAAATCCTTCGTCTTCACTTGGCGGCACAAAATACTTGTTAATTACATTAAATTCTTCATCGGATATTAACTTGGATCCTTCAGGTAAATTAAGATTACGCATTTTATACTGAGATCGACATAAATCATCTGATGCTACGATATAATACAAGACATGTGACGAATGAGCTTTATTTATGATTGATTTAACCCATTGTCTTTCCTGTGGGATATTTCCGGCAAAATCAAATACAACTGATACCTCTTTATTTAATAATTGAATGACATGCATTTCGATCATTGCGCGAAGTCGTCTGGAATAAAGCAAATAATCTTCAAAATTATTAATCATCTTTGGAAATAATTTCTCAAGCCAAATATCTTCACTTATAAATATCGCGTTATTTTCATCTGCAATTTTTTTTGCAAGGGTTGTTTTACCCGATCCTAATTTTCCAGAAATGAAATATAAGGTTGATTTATTTTTTTGTTGTTGTTTATATGTGTCATAAGTATTTGGACCGCTTTGTGAGGTAACAACCTTCCAGGCAGAAATCGCCCTTTTTAATGTCCCATTTTTCTCATGCCGAAAATAATCTTTAATAAATTGATTATATTCGAATTGCTCCGGAATGATATTTATAATATCAGGATTTTTTTTGTTATTTTCAAATAATATCCAGCCGTCAATCAGATCACCATAAGTCATTCCTTGTTTGATATTTTCATTATTTGTAAATTGGCGAAGGTAAGCATTAAATTTAAAATTATCGCCAAGCTGCTCTACAAAAAATTTTCTTGTTTCAGTGTCGTTATTGTAATTTTTAACAAAGGTGCTTTTAGTGATTTTTTTTGAGCTATCTTTAAGCTCAGCTGATTTTTTTATCGGAACATGCTTTATTTTGCTGCCAGTCGTTAAAAATATCGCAATTCTATTTATCAAATCTGATTTCGCACCTTGCAAAGGCAAA
>JABDDR010000051.1 GCA_013287505.1 Gammaproteobacteria bacterium | reverse complement strand
ACACCGCGGAAATCAGCAGGAAGATGATCGGCACCGATCAGAAAATTCTCGTGACAAAGGTGTCGAAAAAAAATGATGACGAGATGACGGGTCGCACTGAAAATAACCGAGTGGTTAATTTTAAAACAAAGTCAGGTCGATGTGATTCGAGCTTGATTGGGCAACTTATTTCAGTAAGAATAACGGAATCGAATAGGAATTTTTTGGTGGGTGAGTGTGTTTAAAGTTGCTCCGACGTAGCGAGCGTTTTTTAGGACTAACGATGGTGCTTTATCATCACGCGCACCCTACCGGGATGCGCTTCCGCGGCGCTACGAACAGCCACGATGTTCGGCCAAAGATCTACAGAAGCGCATCCCGGTAGGGTGCGCGTTTGCAGTGTACGGCGTTATTTGCAAAAAATAAGGATATTTACTTGAAAAAAACCGACTCCATCCGTCACATCCAACTCCTCCCTTCCGACAACAACCGCCTTGCTATTTTAGCCGGCACACAAGATGAAAATTTACATCTTATCGAGCGACATCTTGGCGTTGAAATTATCAATCGCGGCAATGATTTTGAAGTGATCGGAAAACCTACCTCGGTCAATAAAGCCTGCGACACACTGCTTGCTTTATACAATGAAACAACGCACACCACTGTTTTTAATAAGCAAAAAATACAATTAAAATTAAAATCCATCGACATGAATTATGATAATGGCACACCCGATGCCAAGCAAAAATTCATCGATGCAACGTTGCGCTTGAAAAAAATGACGATGGAGCCGCGCACGTTAAACCAGTGTCACTTTGTGAATGCCATCCGAAAAAATGATATTTGTTTTGGTGTTGGATCGTCAGGCACAGGAAAAACATTTCTTGCCGTCGCTTGCGCGGTTGCTGCGCTCGAAAATGAAGAAGTCTCACGCATCGTACTGGTACGCCCCGCTGTTGAAGCCGGTGAAAGTTTAGGATTTTTGCCGGGTGATTTGGCGCAAAAAATCGATCCTTATTTAAAACCGTTGTACGATGCATTGTATGAAACCATGGGAATTGCACTGGTCACGAAATTAATTGCGCAAGGTATTATTGAAATTGCACCGTTGGCATTTATGCGGGGTCGCACACTCAATGATTCATTTATTATTTTAGATGAAGGGCAAAATAGCACAAAAGATCAAATGAAGATGTTTTTAACCCGCATCGGATTTGGATCCAAAGCAGTGATTACCGGTGATATCACACAAACGGATTTACCCAAACCATCAATGTCGGGCTTACGCCATGCAATTGCTTTATTGCGTGGCATTGATGGCATTCAATTTACGTTTTTTTCTTCGGTGGATGTGGTGCGTCATCCTCTGGTGCAACAAATTGTGGAAGCATACGAACTTCCCGATGTAAAAATATGATTTCTATCGCGCTTGCTAACGCAAGGGCTTCTAAACTATGTCACTAGAACGTGCTCGCCGATCGATTGCACCAATGATAAAGTTTAGAAGCCCTTGCGTTAGCAAGCGCGAAATAAGAAACGCAGGATTTAACACAACATGATCACCGTCATTTTATTAAATGAAATTAATTTTACACGTGCGCCTTCGCAAACAAAATTTCAAACATGGGTAAATTGCGTTGTAAAAACAATACCAGAAAAAATACCTAATAATTGTGATGAAATTTGCATCTCCATTGTCGACAAAAAAACAAGCGCTGAATTAAATGAAGCCTATCGCAGCAAAAAAGGACCTACCAATATTCTATCTTTCACCTACAAACCATTACCCGGAACCATACAAGAATCGTTGGGTGACTGCGCTATTTGTGCTGATATTGTCGAAGAAGAAGCTTTGCAACAAAATAAAATATTAGAATCCCATTGGGCGCATTTAACCATTCATGGCATGCTACATTTATTGGGTTATGATCACATTATCGATAATGATGCTGAAATAATGGAAGCGCTGGAAATAAAAATATTGACGCAACTTGGCATTGAGAATCCCTATGAGCAATGAAAAAACCTGGTTTGAACGCATCAGTCACTTTTTGATTCGTGAACCGCATAGTCAAAAACAATTAATTGATATGTTGCATGATGCGCATGAACGCGCATTAATCGATAGTGATGCGCTTCAAATGATTGAAGGCGTTTTAGCGGTTGCTGATAAAAAAGTATCCGACATTATGGTGCCGCGTACACAGATGGTTGTTGTTGATGGTGATGCACGCCCAATAGATATTTTAACGATCATCATTGAATCACAACACTCCCGTTTTCCTGTGATGGGTGATACGCCAGATAAAATACTGGGTATTTTGTTAGCAAAAGATATATTGCCTTTTACATTAAATTCAAATGATGATACAAATCGTTTTGTACGCGATTTGGTTCGACCCGCTATTTTTATTCATGAAAGCAAACCATTAGATGTGTTGCTCAAAGAATTCCGCTTGAATCGTAATCATATGGCGATTGTGGTAGATGAATATGGCGGTATCGCGGGATTGGTAACGATTGAGGATGTATTAGAGCAAATTGTGGGTGATATTGAAGATGAGTATGATGTGGAAGACAAAGAAGCGTTTATTCGACCCATTGAAAAAAATAGTTATCTGGTGAATGCATTAACGCCCATTGATGATTTTAATGCTTATTTTAAGACAAATTTTATCGATGATCATTTCGATACTATTGGTGGATTGATTGTGCATCAATTTGGACACTTACCCAAACGTAATGAAAAAATAACATTTGAGCATTTTGAGGTATTGGTGATTAAGGCAACACGTAGAGGGATTCAGATGTTACAATTTAACGCATTGAAAAAAGAGTAGTTAAGAAATGCGAGGAAAACAAATAATTTTAGACATGCTTTTTTTGTCACTTTTCATCGGAATATTTTTCTCTCTCTTTGCTGGTAGTTTTCCTTTTGCACTCCAAGATGAAGAACGGTACCTTGAGATAGCACGTGAAATGCTTGCATCAGGCAACTATATTACACCGCACTTAAATGGCAGCACTTTTCTTGATAAGCCCATTTTATTTTACTGGATTGAAGCTTTTCTGATTCGTTGTTTTGGATTGCATCCTTGGTCAACACGCCTTTTACCTGAATTTTTTGGTTTACTGGGTTGTCTCTTTTCCTACTGGAGCGGCGTAAAACTTTATAATCGTCGCACAGGTTTATTATCAGCGCTTATTTTAATGACTTCATTGCTTTATTTTGGCATGTCGCATTATGCTGATATGGATTTAATGATCGCTGTACTTATTTCTTGCTCACTCTGGTTGTTTATCGTTGCTGCCAATGAGCCTAAAAATACAGGTCGTCGCATTTATTTTATATTGGCTTATGTTTTTGCAGGATTTGGATTTTTAACGAAAGGGCTTATTGCGCTGGCTTTTCCTGCATTAATTATTGGCGCATGGATTTTATATACAAAGCGTTGGCATATACTCAAAGAGATGCATATTACGCGTGGATTAATCATTATTGCACTGATGATAATGCCATGGATTGTTATGATTCAGTATCACAATTCATATTTTCTCCATTATTTCTTTTATGTGCAGCAATTTTCTCGTTATGCCGGCAATCAGTTCACGGGTCACGAACCATTTTTCTTTTACATACCTGTTATCTTAATGGGCATATTTCCTTGGACGTTTTTTTTATTTCAATCGATGACGTATTTTATAAAGCAAATTTTCAAAAATGTACCGGATAACAACACTGAATTTTACATTCTCGTGTGGCCTTTATTGGTTTTAGTTTTTTTCTCTATCCCGCTTTCAAAAACAGTCGGGTATATCATGCCAGTTTTTCCGCCATTAGCGATGATGATTGCGCGTTATTTTGATGTCCGCTGGAATTTAAAATTCAAAAAATTTTTTATCACCGTATTTTTAATTGGATTTATCGGTGAAATTATTATTATCACTTTCACGCATGCCTATCCATTCAAAACAAATGAATCTTTGGCATTAGAAATACGCCATTTGATGAAACCGCAAGATAAAGTTGTTTGTTTTGAAGCTTATTATCGCGATATTCCTTTATACCTCAATCAAAATATGTACATAGTGTCTCATTGGAATTTATCTTTGCCCGCGCTTGATGATTGGAAAACGGAGCTGGGAGAAAATATATTATATCAACATTATCAGCAGCCTTATTTAATTAACCGAAAGCAATTTGTTGTTCTTTGGCATCAACCTTCGCGCGTTTTTGTGCTTGTTAATTTAAAGAATGTGAAAGAGTTACAACAACTCGTAAAAGCGACTATTTATAAATTGGGTAA
>JABDDR010000050.1:437-4704 GCA_013287505.1 Gammaproteobacteria bacterium | reverse complement strand
TCTGACAGAACACATTTTAAATAACGTTTTTTCCCTGCAATTTGCACAGATTTAATATTGCCTTCTACTAAAACATGATTGCCGGGCTGTAATGCAGAAATCGCGTGAATAGTCGAACGGTCTTCGTATCTTATCGGCAGATGAAATAATAAATCCTGGATGGTAATGATATTGAGATTTGCTAATTTTTCGGCGAGTTTTGGGCCGATGCCTTTGAGGGAGGTGATGGTAGTGGGAGAAAAATTTAACGACACGATATGAATCCTAAATTATAAAAAATTAAAATTCTTCTAGCTGGTTGTTCGATATGACTGCATTATTAGCGAGCTGCTCGTGGGTGACTTGGACGTATCATTTTTCACCCTCGCGGAGGGGGCAGAGAAATTTTTCTCACACTCACACTACCAATATCGCATCCATCTCAATATTCGCATCTTTCGGTAATCGCGATACTTCAACAACTGCGCGTGCAGGATACGGCTTTTCAAAATACGTTGCCATAATGTCATTCACTATTGAAAATTGATTCATGTCTTGTAAATAAATCGTTAATTTTACGATGTGCGATAAATCACTTTCTGCAGCAATCGTAACTGCTTTTAAATTTTCGAATGCTTGTTTGACTTGCGCTGGAAAATCACTCGTTACCATTTTCATCGTTTTGGGATTTAAAGGGATTTGCCCAGAAATATACACCGTATTTCCTGCGCGAATGGCTTGAGAATACGTGCCGATGGCGGAGGGTGCGTTGGAAGTTTGGATGGGGGTTTTCATAGATGTATTTCCTGTAATTAGCTCTTAGTGTAAAAATCATTTTTCTCTATTTAATTAATGACTGCAACTGCTTAAGAAAATCCGCAAAATCTGCGTTATCTTTAATGATTATTTTTTCGATGCTTTAAAATTTTCAAAAACTGTCAGTTGTTTTTCAACAATCTCCTTTCTGCATTGTAATACCAAATTTTTCTTTTTAATTCATTCGGTTGCGAATTTTTGTTGTGGGGAGCTGAAAATGATCCGAACCCGTTCTTTAATATTTTTTTAAGAATCACGAACTATAATGGTTCTATGAATATATTGTTAGGATTTATGGGGGTGTGATGAGAACTGAGATATCAATGATTAAACGGCAAGGGAAAACTCTACGGTCAGCCGATTTTCCTGACCCCGCGGATCCTAGATTACCCGCGGATCATAGATTATATGTGACGACATCGACCCTCGACTGGGAAGAGTCCAGCACGCCGCCTCCCAAACATGTTGTTCGTCTGGATAAGATTGAAAATAACGAATATGACGCTTTGGCGAAAATTTATAGAGCATATGGTGCGAAAAAGATCGTTGTTTTTGTAAATGACTCACAAACGACGCAGGCGCAAGAATCGAGAAACCACCCTCTTGCGAAACAATTTTTACCTTATAATGGCTCTGCTGGCAAGACGTTCATGAACCAAGATAGCCCATACTACTGCAAAGTGACAAACAAAACAGCTGAACAGTTTGCACTATTGGCGGCAAGGTTTTTAAGCTATTACGACAATAACTCCGAGAATGGGTTACTCACAGTTAATCGCGACACTTTGCATGAGGCTGCCGAGTCATCGTTGTTTGGTCAAAATGCTCGTGAACTGCACGGCATTGAACCTCGATTTCTAGATGCGTATCTGAGTGGACAACTCGACGCCATCGCGGAAGAAAAAGCCAGGACATTTGCAGAATTTGGCATTCAAAGAAAAGATGTGCATGCGTTGCTTTGGAGCTGGGTGTTTCATGGCACTACTTCTCCTGCAACAGCCGAAAAGCGATTAGATGCTTTGCTTGCGCAAATGAAAACGCGAGAAAACAGCCAAGCGTTCAAATTTACCATCGATGATCACGGCATACGTCGTCCTGTTATCAATAGACTATTAGCAAAAACAGTGGCTGACATTGCTAAAACAGTTTCATCGATTAAAACTGATGACGATCTCGCTCCATTGACCGTTCCATTGACCGATGCATTTAAAAACGCAATGCACGAAGGACAAAAAACTATAGCTAAGGCATTGCCAGAGCCAGCTCAAGACACAGTGCCGCCGTTTGCAACAATCATACCAGCTGAAGAAGACAAACGGACGTTATTCCAGACTGCCATGTTGGCCAAAATACAAACCGCTCTTGTCAGTTACGAAGGTCGTTTCAAAAACAATGATAGTCCATACAATAAGTCTGGCTTTTTCGGTAAAATGTGGCAATCGAACAGTTCTCAAGACATTATTAAGAAGATAACGCACATCTTAGAAACCGATAATTCAACTAACGAACAAAAATTAACATCAATTCAACAGTCACTATCTAAGCAAACGCCAGGCACATCATTAATGAATGCATTAAAAGATTTTGGTGTTGTGGGTAATGACGAAAAAATGCTTTCTTATAGCGGAAATGTGGCGCCTATTGCCGCTCCGTCACCGCGGTCTCCGACAACCTGACGCGTTGCAAATTTCAGATTACTTCGCTCTCGTGATCCTCACCACCTGCTTCACTTGCCGCAGATTTTTCAATACCCGCGCCAAATGCGAACGATCTCTCACCAATAATTTAAATGTCACTTTGTAATAATGACCCTCACGATCATCCACAGTCACATCATCAATATTCGCTTCCGCATCAGACACAGCTAATGCCGTAATGGCTAATACGCCACGTTCATTTTTCACCACAACACCCACTGTCACATGAAACTCACCATGAACAGATTCCGACCATCGCAAAGGCACACAATTGCTTTGATTTAGGAATTTAATGACGCGCTTGCAATCAGTAACATGCACAACGATACCTTTACCCGATCTTAATACACCCGTAATAGGATCGCCGGGAATAGGATGACAGCAAGCAGCGAAATTTAATAACATCCCTTCGGTGCCTTCAATAATCAATGGAGATCGTTCAGCATCATTCAATTGTGTTGCACTTTCAGTCGCCTTTTTTTGTGGGTCGATCATTAATGCTTGTAGTCGCTGCGCAACAACCATAGCTGAGCGATTCCCGAGTCCGATATCGCCCATTAATTCATCCCACGTTTTAAAATGTGTTTCTTTTAATAATAAAAGCTGCACATTATCAGGTATTGTTTTTTGAGAAAATGCTTGATCATGCAATGCTTTTTGCAATAATTTTTTTCCCAGCTGGATTAAAGCAGATTGTTTTTGCGATTTTAAAAAGTGACGAATACCACTACGTGCCTTACCCGTAACAACAAAATCCAACCACCCGGGATTGGGTCTCGCATGAGACGATGTCACCACTTCAACCGTATCACCATTAGACAATTTTGAAGATAATGGTGCTAATTGACGATTAATTTTAATTGCCATGCAACTATTGCCCACATCGGTATGCACTTCATAAGCGAAATCAACACCAGTTGCACCCGCCGGTAATTCTTTGATATCACCTTTGGGTGTGAATGTATAAACTTCATCCGGAAATAAATCGACTTTCACGCTTTCAATAAATTCTAGTGAACTACCCGCATTTTTTTGCAATTCTAATAAATTTTTCACCCATTTTTGCGCATGCACATGCGTTTTTTCTAATTCTTTTTCATCGGTTTTATATAACCAATGTGCTGCAATTCCGCTGGATGCAATACGATCCATTTCTGTTGTGCGAATTTGTATTTCAATTGGCAATCCGTAAGGACCAAATAAAATCGTATGTAACGATTGATAACCATTGGCTTTAGGAATAGCAATATAATCTTTGAATCGTCCTGGCACGGGTTTGAATAAACGATGCACCAAACCCAGCATGCGATAACACGTATCCGCATCATCCACAATAATACGAAAAGCATACACATCCATGATTTCATTGAATGGAATTCTTTTTGTTCGCATTTTTCGATAAATACTATATAAATGCTTTTCTCTGCCGATAATCGTGCAAGGCGGAAATTGACTGTCTTCTAATCCTTCTTGCATTACTTTATTGATCAACGCCAATACTTTGCTGCGATTACCACGCGCTTTCTGCACGGCATTTTTTAAAACGTTATAACGATGCGGATATAACGCTGCAAAACTACACTCTTCCAATTCAACCGAAAAATCGCGCATCCCTAATCGTTTTGCAATGGGCGCAAAAATCTCTAACGTTTCTTTTGAGACGCGGTATCTTTTTTCAGGTGATAAAGTGCTTAATGTGCGTACATTGTGAAGACGATCAGCGAGCTTGACGATGATGACACGAATATCTTTCGCCATCGCCAAAACCATTTTAC
>JABDDR010000050.1:0-427 GCA_013287505.1 Gammaproteobacteria bacterium | reverse complement strand
AATTCAATTTGTGTTAATTTACTGACACCATCCACCAAATTAGCCACTTCAACACCGAAATTTTTTTCGATATCGCTTTTCTCTATCGACGTGTCTTCGATGACATCATGCAGCAATGCAGCCATGATCGTATGATGATCCATGTGTATGTCTGCTAAAATACAGGCCACGGAAACAGGATGTGTGATATAGGGCTCGCCAGTTTGTCGACACTGGCCACGATGCGCGTCGAGTGCGGTCAAATAAGCTTGATGAATTTTTGAGATCTGGAAATCAGAAAGGTAGTGGAGTTTGCGTCGAAGTCGTTTGAATAAACGCATGTGAGCTCGCTCCGCTTCCTGCTCATTCAAAATCTTCGGGTGTTGCATCTTTAATAAAAGTAGTGGATGCTCTTTTTTCCACTGGAACCGCATTTGATTCCGCACCA
>JABDDR010000049.1 GCA_013287505.1 Gammaproteobacteria bacterium | reverse complement strand
CGACATGCGCAATGCATTAATCCAAGCCATTCACAATTGCGACAACAATCCCGACGTACGCATTATTATTTTAAACGCCAACGGCAAAAACTTCTGCGCCGGCGCCGATTTAAATCACATGCGTCACATGTCAACGGTTTCTTTCGAAGAAAATCTAAGTGATGCCCAAAAATTCGCACAATTATTTTATACACTGCATGAATGCAAAAAACCCACCATTTGCTGCGCACAAGGAAAAACAATCGGCGGTGGCTTAGGTTTGTTATCTGCCTGCGATATTGCCATCGCAACGCACGACGCAGCATTTTGTTTTTCCGAAGTTAAAGTGGGATTGGTACCTGCAACCATTTCACCGTTTGTAACACAACGCATCGGTTATCAAGCAGCGAAATATCACATGATGACAGCCGAATTATTTGATACAAAAAAAGCTTTAAAAATAGGATTAATCGATCATGTCACTGAAGAACCCTTATTGAACGTTGGATTATTACTTGCAGAATCAATGCTGAAAAATAACCAACATGCGATGCAAGAAACAAAACGTTGGTTAAACGAATTGCGCCCCATTACTGAGGCGCAGATTAAAAATGCCGCACACATTTTAGCTCGTGCGCGAAGCAAAAATCATTAACGTTTACTCTGACCTGATACGCAACCAGTATACGACCAGTTTGTAGCACATACCCCAAAGTATGGACCGCCAAATCCTTTCGATGATGTACCAAAACACCCGCTACACGGAAAATTACTACTCCCAAGAGCACTTGTACAATTATTGTAATTTGCAAAAACATAGGTGGTGTAATTACAACTCTTACCAAACAATCCCAATCCCTGGTTGAGTAAGTTGGTTAATGGCATCGTTATATTTCCTTGTGGATTAGGTTGATATTTAGTGGGTGGTTTAATGGATTTCGCAATTACTGTAAAACTGGTATTCCTTGCATCAAAACTCAATGTCTGCTGTGTTTGAGGTGTGATTGCCGCACTGTGATTTACAATGACAACAGCATGAGCAATCCCTGGGCTCGCCACGAGAGAAACCGTGTGTTCCGCCATCGTATCCATTGACACCAAACCTACACATCCCATCACTGCCATTAATTTAATATTCATAAAGTGAACCTCTTATTAATCAATTTATGTTTATGTCCACATTATAGTCTACATCTTATCCCTTCGCTTTTTCACAAAATTACCTATATATTCAATAAGTTATTTAAACACGCACTCTTTAAACTGGCAGTGCAAATGATCCAAATCCTTCGGCGGCCAATTCAGACACGCATTTTTGGCCATAAGCACCGAATCATTTTGATCATCCGCAATACCTTCATACATATGACCCGTTCGATCATCTTGGAAATAACAAAAAAATCTACCCGTGCCGAACTGCGATGTGGGCGGCTGGTACTCATGACACCCCGTCAATACCATCCCGAGCAAACCACACACACTCATTTTCACAATCCCTGTGATTTTCATGATACCCTTCCCTTCCATGGTTTATTAATTATCATATCGCTATGTTACCCCTAATTACACCCGAAGCATTGCACGCCGAGCTGCCCTTGTCGCAGACATGTGCTGATCACGTCAAAAAAACACGGCAATCATTGATTGATATTTTAAATCAACAAGACGATCGACTGATGGTTATCGTTGGCCCCTGCTCTATTCACGATCCTCAATCCGCGCTTCAGTATGCTGAAAAATTGCAAACACAAATTAAAAAACACGAAAAAACACTGTGTATTGTCATGCGCGCCTACAGTGAAAAAGCGCGCACATCCATTGGATGGAAAGGTTTTATTAATGACCCCTATTTAAATAATACTTTTGAAATCAATACGGGATTGCAGGCAGCGCGATCGTTGTTACTAGCCATCAATCAATTGGGTGTGCCAATAGGTTCAGAAATTTTAAATCCCTATTTAGCAGACTTTTTTTCAGATCTGATAAGTTGGGCAGCCATTGGTGCACGCACAACAGAAAGCCAACTCCATCGAGAATTTGCATCAAGCTTATCAATGCCAGTAGGATTTAAAAATAATACCCATGGCGATATTCAAGTGGCTATTGATGCGATACACACAGCGCGACAACCACATTATTTTTTACATCCTGATTTATCGGGAAACATGGCGATCAAGCAATCAACGGGAAATCCTTATGGTCATGTGGTGTTGCGTGGTTCGAAGCAACAACCCAATTATGATACGAACACCATACAACACACGATTCATTTATTGAATCAATTAAAGCTGATCAATCGCGTGATGATCGATTGCAGTCATGGCAATAGCGAGCAAGATTATCTGCAGCAAATGAATGTCATTCAAACGCTTGCTAAACGTATTGCGGAAGGTGATCACAGCTTGTTGGGCGTGATGATTGAAAGTCATTTAACCGCAGGAAAACAAGCGTGGACGCCGCATCAAACAATGAGCGGCGATCAAAGCATTACGGATGCTTGTATCGGATGGCAGCACACGGAAATTGCATTGGATATGCTAAGTGAAGCGGTTTTAGCGCGGCGAGAAAATATGGTAGATTGTATATAACGCCATTCAACTTTTAAGCTGTACTAGTGATATAGTTTAGAAGCCCTCGCGTGAGCGAGTGCGAAAGTGCGAATGAGGACAGTAAAATTCTCATCGTGCTTGCTAACGCAAGTGCTTCTAAACTATGTCACTGGCACGTGCTTGCTGATAGTTTGCAGCAATCTCATGTATGAAGGAAAAGATCATGCTCAATCTACAACAACATTTCATCGGCACATACACTAAAAATTTATTCGCTGATTTTTCTATTATTGCAGCATATATTCAACAAAAAACCGTTTGGGTAAAAGACACGCTTCAACCCAAAGATGAAAACGCATTAGGCTTTCATTTATTATCAAATCAACAAATAAATGATGCATTAAACGGTCCTTTTCAAATTTTTTTCAAACCACATTTACACGTCTACACAAAAATCGCAACGATAGAAACAGCGCTCACCGTTTCAAAAGAAGATATTTATAAAGAATCCGAAACAGAAATCGACAAAGTGTTTAATGTATCTCAAGATTTCCTTGGAAAAATGGAATTTTCAACGTTATCACAAATGCGCACAAAATTAGATACGCTTGTTAAAGAGCATTATGCATTATGGGAATCTACCGTTCAAAACTGGACTGCAACAGTATTGCAAGAGTTGAAAAAAAATAATGTGATGTTAACTGAGATGGAAATACAGGAATTTTCAATCAATCAACCCGCATCAGAACTCGATGATCGCTTGATTCATCTTAAAATTACGCCAGCAAAATCAAAACTCCCCTACCTTGATTTTCAGCAATACTTTACGATCAAAGCAACGCTTGCGATTCATAGCGCATTAAATCGTTTGCAGTTACCGAATTCAGAAAAAGATATTGAAGCGCATTTAAAAAATTGCCAGGCTACGTTGAAAGAAATCAGTAAAGGTGAGAAAGGATTAGCACAAACGCAGCAAAGTCCGTTGGATCAGTTACTAGCAGATATTTCTTAATTGTTTACGACGTTATACACACCTCAATTTTTGTCAGAATTAGTATTGATGCATATTCCCGTCAATTAAAATCACTATAGTGTTTTATACATAGATCTCTTTTTCTGCGTCAAGAAATAATACATTCAATCGACAAAGTTCATAAAAACACGGTATTGCAATAACGCGCACATCTGTTATTTTTTCACAACAAAGGATCCATTTAAATGTGCTGAAAATTTTAAAAGTTGAATCAACAAGGAACCGCAATGACATTCGTACAGACAAATGAAAAAAGTGAAGAAAAAATTTTTGCAAGAATTCTAGATCAATCAAAATTTAACGATAATTTTGCAAGCTTCAAAGGTGATCCGCGTAAACTTAAAAATAATCCAGAATATTTTTACAATACGCTACTTAAAACCAATCATCGTGCACTGATGATACCAGAAAGATTTATCAGCAATCTAGAAAACTGTCCTGGCGCTGTAGTATGCAGCTCCCCATTATTTAATAAAGCAATTTTTACTGACGAAGAAAATTTTCCAAATATTATTAATCCAACAGAAGCAATCAAAGCATTTACAAAAGCGCCAGCCTACCACAAGCTGTCATCAAGTTTTACATTGTCTCACAATAAAACAGAACACCGATCAATTAAAAAATCTTTTCAAAAAGCACTTAACGAAAATAAAATCGCGGTATATGCAAAAGACACGATGACTTGCATTGATCGTTTTCTACAATCTTTAAAGATTGATCAAATAATTAATCTTAATGCTGAAATGAAGCGTCTTGGAACGTTGCTTGCTAACAAGATTATTTTAGGAAATGAAAATGATTTTTCCGAAGAAATGGATTTAGTGGCACTTTATCAAAATATATTGACGACTCGAATTCAAATTGGATCAACCACTCATCATGCTGAAAAAAATGATCTGGAAAAAAAATTAGCTGACATGTCTCAGCTTGCGCTTATTGAGTTTACAAAAAAGATTTCAATTTTACGCTTAAATAATAGCATAACTGCCGGAGTGCTTGGAACACTGGCGAGCGAAAAAAACGAAAGCGGAGATTTTATTTTAAGTGACGCTGAATTAATTAATCAAGCATCATTACTCATTTTGGGCAGCCATCATCCCGTAAGTTCAACGTTAACATGGGCAATTTTCTTTCTATCAACACATCCCACTATTTACAAAAACATTATAGAGGAAATTGCGAATGTTTCAGATGATTATGAGAAAATAGAAAAGCTTTCATTATTAGATCATATTGTTAAAGAAACACTGAGAATTGTACCACCAAACTCTTTAATGTTGAGATATGCAAAAACGGATTATGAATTATTTGGAACAATAATTCCTCAAAAAACTGAAGTGGTGCTTTGTCCTCTAATAACGCACCGAAATAAAGAAATTTATTCTGAACCCAATGTGTTTTTGCCCAATAGATGGGATTCTTTAAAACCAGAAAAATTTGCGTATGTGCCTTTTGGTACTGGAAGTCGCTATTGTCCCGGAAATTATTTAGCAATTATGCAAATAAAATTA
>JABDDR010000048.1 GCA_013287505.1 Gammaproteobacteria bacterium | reverse complement strand
TCGTTGAACGTATTCGTTTTTACAAACGCCAATGGCAACAAACCAAACAATTCGAAACCCGTTTTTGGTCGGGTATTGCAATGAATGATTTATATCAATCCGTCACACATGAAAATTCAAGTGACGTTGGATTATCCAAGGTATTTTCTGCGGGTTTTCAAGCGTTTTCAAAATTACAAACCGCAGGCAATCATAATGCAGAAAATATTTTAGATGGCACGCAACGCGCGATGCAAGTGGTTGAAAATGATATGGCCGATCAATTAGAGCGACCACTCACCCTACTTTCTACGATTGGTTCTATGAGTCCGTATGTGGGATTGTTTGGCACCGTGTGGGGAATTATGACGGCATTTCAAGCGTTGGGTACGATGCAACAGGCTTCGATTGCCGCAGTCGCCCCTGGTATTTCAGAAGCATTAATCACGACAGCGCTCGGATTATTTGCCGCGATTCCTGCAGCGATTGCGTATAATCGTTTTACGCAACATGTCACACGTTTGCAAAATCGTGCAGAAATGTTTTCAACGGAATTGGCGAATATTTTGCAAAGAGCGATAAAGTAGGACTAGTGGGATAGCTTAGAAGCGCTCGCGTCAGCGAGTGCGAAAGCAAGAAGAACAGAAGTTAATACTATCATCGCGCTTGCTAACGCAAGTGCTTCTAAGCTATATCACTAGCGCGACGTATAGTTGAGAATGTCGTTAAATAAAACAAACGAGAAATAATCACACCATGAGCTTCCACAAAAAATACCGCCCCAAACGCAAACCCATCACCGAAATCAACCTCGTCCCCTACATCGACGTGATGTTGGTATTGTTACTGATTTTTATGATTACCGCGCCGCTCTTAACACAAGGCGTTCAAGTCAATTTACCGCAGGCCTCTGCAAAAGCAATGCTAATAATAGCGTACAACCATGCACCCACCACATGCCCCATTCAGGTGATAATTTGCCTGAAACAATCCAAGAACGTGTGAGAAAAATTAAATCTGCGTAAACAATATAAATTAAGAGCGCGGGAAATAAATGGGTGAATTTTCCATAACGCGGACGAACCTCGCACAGTGGAACGGCTAATAATGCAAACACGATGACCGAAATAGGCATCGCTAATCGCCATTGTAATTCAGCAGAAGCGTCGACATCTTTTGGACTTAAAGACCACAATTTCGGCAGAGAATAATACTGTGCTTCGTTTGGTTTCGGAATATGATTGAATAACAATCGAGTAACATATTGCTTAAATTGCAATACCCGATAATTCTTTTCGCCAGGCACGCCCGCATATCGATAGCCATCATTGAAAATTAAATAATGTCCTGCCTCAGCGGGTATTTTTTTTTCCATCGCTGTCTTTGCTGTCATAATTTCCCATTTTTCTGGATGTAAATTATCAGCATCTTCCATTTTTTTTGCCAAAAATACGCCATGCAAAATTGAATGATTTTCTACGCTGGCTGCATAAAAAACGACGGTATTATTTTTTTTCCCAAACACCATAAATCGTCCAGGAATGATTTGCGCAACACTCGCTGTGACAGCGCCTTTATTAATAATTTCATTCGTATCTCCTTGTGCGATGGGCACCACAATCGCCATTAACCATGCCACAACCAATGCGACAAACAGCGCGATCACAAAAATCATCTTGGTTATTTTAACGCGACTGACGCCGCAGGCATTCAGCACGGTCATTTCGGATTCGAGCGTCATTCGGCCCAAGGTGAGAAGGATGCCTAAATATAATCCGAGTGGTAATAAATACCCCAATAACAACGGAATCTGTAATGCAATAATATGCAATAGTTTTGTTGCGGGTAATTGTCCCAACGCTGCGCGTTGCAAAAATTGCAGTGATTGATTGGTCGTGAAAATGACAAGCAAAACCAACGTGACCGCAAGCATCGTTATTAATATTTCTTTTGACAAGTAACGAAAAATTATCACTGACAAACTAACCCTTTTGTGAAAAAATGGCTTCCTAAATTCTAGCAGATTGAGCGACAACAATGCATACAGAAGACTTAGAAAAAACTTACCAGCCCACAGCTATAGAATCCTCTTTGTCAGAATTCTGGGAAAAAGAAGGCTTTTTTCAACCCGCTGGCAGCGGCGCGCCATATTGCATTATGTTGCCGCCACCGAATGTTACCGGTACTTTACACATGGGTCACGGGTTTCAGCAAACTTTAATGGATGCTTTGATTCGTTTTCATCGCATGCAAGGTGACAATACATTATGGCAAGCCGGTACAGATCACGCGGGTATTGCAACCCAAATGGTGGTTGAACGTCAACTGGCACAGCAAAATATTTCTCGCCATGATCTGGGGCGCGATGCATTTTTAAAAAAAGTATGGGCATGGAAGCATCACTCTGGTGAAACAATTACTACGCAAATTCGTCGCATGGGTGCATCGATCGATTGGACGCGTGAACGCTTCACCATGGACGATAATATCTCGCGTGCAACGATTGAAGCATTTGTGCGATTACATAACGAAGGATTGATTTATCGCGGCAAGCGATTGGTCAATTGGGATCCGCAATTAAAAACAGCAATTTCTGATTTAGAAGTGTCAACGCAGCTTGAAAAATCACATTTATGGTATTTGCGTTATCCGATTGCGCATTCAGATGCGCACATTATTGTGGCTACCACACGTCCTGAAACCATGTTGGGCGATACTGCTGTAGCAGTACATCCGGATGATGAACGATACAAACATCTTATTGGAAAACAGGTAGCGCTTCCGTTAACTGATCGATTTATCCCTATTATTGCCGATGATTCTGTTGATCCTGTATTCGGAACCGGTTGCGTGAAAATCACACCGGCGCATGATTTTAATGATTATGCGATGGGGCAGCGTCATCAATTACCAATGATTAGTATCATGACATTGGATGCAAAATTAAATGATGAAGTGCCCGCGCAGTACCGTGGACTCGATCGTTTTGTTGCACGCAAAAAAATAGTTGCGGATTTAACAGCGCTTGATTTAATCGAAAAAATTGAAAATCATGAAAATAATATTCCGCGCGGTGATCGCTCTGGGGTTGTTATCGAACCTTTATTAACAGACCAGTGGTTTATGAAAATGGATGCGATGGCAAAATCGGCAGCCAAAGCATTTGAATCGGGTGAGATTGAATTTATTCCTGATAACTGGGGAAAAACCTATTTGCAGTGGCTTGAGAATATTCAAGATTGGTGTATCAGCCGACAATTGTGGTGGGGTCATCGCATTCCCGTTTGGTACGATAATCAGGGCAATCATTACGTTGGATTGCATGAAGCCGATGTGCGAGAAAAATATCAATTAAAAAATGATGTACTGCTTGAGCAGGACAACGATGTATTAGACACCTGGTTTTCATCGGCGTTATGGCCATTTGCAACATTGGGTTGGCCTGATACCACGGCTGATTTACAAACTTTTTATCCTACGAGCGTGCTCGTCACCGGCTTTGATATTATTTTTTTCTGGGTTGCACGCATGGTGATGTTAGGCCTGAAATTCACGGGTAAAGTACCGTTCAAGCAAGTTTACATCACGGGATTAATTCGTGATTCACAAGGTCAAAAGATGTCGAAATCAAAAGGAAATATTTTAGATCCGATTGATTTAATCGATGGCATTACACTCCCAGAATTATTAAATAAACGCATCACAGGTTTGATGCAACCGCAGATGGAAAAAGCGATTGCCAAACAAACCGAAAAAGATTTTCCAAACGGAATTCCCGCCAGTGGCACTGATGCATTACGATTTACATTTTGCGCGTTAGCAACGCAGGGCCGTAATATTAATTTTGATTTGGGACGACTCGCCGGTTATCGCAATTTTTGTAATAAAATTTGGAATGCTGCGCGATTTGTGTTGATGAATGTGGAAGGATTAAAAATCCCCCCTAACCCCCCTTTTTCAAAGGGGGGGATTGTTGATTCTTTTTCAAAAGGGGGGATTGTTGATTCTTTTTCAAAAGGGGGGATTGTTGATTCTTTTTCAAAGGGGGAGATTGTTGATTCTTTTTCAAACGAGGGAATTGCTGATCGCTGGATTCTCAGTCAATTGCAATACACCATCGAACAAGCGCGTGAACATTTTCACAATTACCGCTTCGACCAACTCGCCAAAACGTTATATGAATTTGCATGGAATGAATATTGTGATTGGTATTTAGAATTAGCGAAATGTGATTTAACTGCTGATAATAAATCCAACGGCACAAAACACACGTTGCTTTTCGTGCTGGAAAACACGATGCGTTTATTACATCCCCTCATGCCATTTATCACCGAAGCAATTTGGCAAAAGATCGCGCCGATGTTAAATATTCAAGGTGCGAGCATTATGATTCAGCCCTATCCCAGCGCGAATCAAAATCAAATCGATGCAAATGCGGATGCCGAAATTCAATGTGTTAAAAATATTGTTACCGCCATTCGAAATCTCCGCGGCGAAAATAATATTTCTCCCGCCAAAAAAATCGATTTGATTTTAAATAAAGGCGATGGACATCAATATTTCAACATTGAAAAAAATAGTCATTACATAAAGGCGCTTGCAAAATGTAATGACATCCGATGGAAAGAAAACAACGAAACATTGTCTGATTGCGCCACAACAATTGTTTCACATACAGTGAATAATAAAAACTACGATCTTGAAATCCACATCCCCTTGGCTGGATTAATTGATCGTGACGCTGAATCAGCACGCATTAAAAAAGAAATCGAAAAATTAGAAAAAACAAAACTGCAATTGGAGGGTCGTTTAAGCAACGCTGCCTTTATCGATAAAGCACCCGCTGAAGAAATAGCAAAGGTGCGCGCGCAATTGGAAAATTGTGTCAGCGCCCTCAGAAGCCTGTGCGCAGATTCGCGCATCGCAGAGTTGTAAATTGTCGTGTCTTGTAACGCGAATCAAGCAAGGGCGCAAGTTCATTGCCGCGACCTGCGTCCTTGCTTGATTCGCACGCGTTCCCAACCACGCAAAAATCAGGTATGCTTCACGCCAATTGATCTCGTCTACAAAGCAGGTACATTATGAAACAGTGTCGATTTTTTTTATTACTGATTGCAGCGGTTTTATGCGGCTGCGTTTATCATCAACCAT
>JABDDR010000047.1:5260-5712 GCA_013287505.1 Gammaproteobacteria bacterium | reverse complement strand
CTGATCGACAAGCAGATTTAAAAAGTATGTTGCCAGATGGAAAAGGCCGCGTGCGTTTGGATTACATCATGCCAACACGCGGATTAATTGGCTTTCAAACAAAATTTATGACATTAACGTCTGGTTCTGGTGTGATGCATCACGTGTTCGATCATTATGGCCCTGTGAAAACAAAACCGATTAAAGCGCGTCATCGTGGTGTATTAATTTGTAATGGTCCTGGTATTACACGTGCGTTTGGATTGTATGGTTTGCAAGATCGCGGTCAATTATTTATTGGGCCGCAAACAGATGTTTATGAAGGTATGATTGTTGGATTGCATACCCGCGAAAATGATTTGGTTGTCAATGCAACAAAAGAAAAACAATTAACCAATATGCGTGCGTCGGGTTCGGACGAAAATATTATTTTAACGCCGCCGATGGTGATGTCGCTTGAACGCGCGCTCGCA
>JABDDR010000047.1:2216-5250 GCA_013287505.1 Gammaproteobacteria bacterium | reverse complement strand
TGCGGATGATGAATTGGTAGAGGTTACGCCGAAGTCAATTCGTATTCGTAAAAAGTTTTTGAAAGAGGGTGATCGGAAGCGTTATTCTAAAGAATAATGTAATTCGCATTCGCTAACGCTCGGCTTCTAAACTATGTCACTGGCTCAAACCATCATCAAGTATGCGCCAGTAAATACCACTTCTTATCAAGCACGCACTAGTGATAGAGTTTAGAAGCCCTCGCGTGAGCGAGGCGCAAGTCAAGGAGCACGGATGCACCATCTCATTTCCCCCAAACACTGCCTCGCATTTATTTCACGCTATCAAAAATACGTTTCTTTTTTCCTCATTCTTTTTTTATCCTACGGCCTATACGCCGGATTATTTCTAGCCCCCAAAGATTACCAACAAGGCAACGTCTATCGCATCATGTATATCCACGTACCACTTGCTATCATGTCGCTCGTCATCTACGTAACCATGTCAATTGCCGCCTTGATTTATTTAATCTGGAAAATAAAAATCGCCGATCATGTTGCAAAAATCAGCGCGCCGATTGGCGCTATATTTACCGCATTAACATTGATCACGGGATCTATTTGGGGAAAACCGACATGGGGGACGTATTGGATTTGGGATGCACGATTAACCTCGGAATTGATTTTACTATTTATTTATTTTGGCATTATCGCCATTCGATCCAGCATGTCAGAACCACGATTAGGCGCGCATGCCAGCGGTATTGTTACATTGCTCGGATTAATTAATATTCCGATCGTGCATTATTCAGTGGATTGGTGGAATACATTGCATCAAGGGGCGAGTATTTTAAAATGGGGTGCTCCGACAATTGCACCTAGCATGCTACATCCATTATTGTCGATGATTATTGCTGCGCTTTTGTATTATATTTTAGTGGTGATGGTGCGGTTGCGAAAGATGATATAGAGACGTCGAGGTGATTATGGGGCACAACGCAGATTATATTTATTGGGCTTATGGAATTGTATTTACTGTGTTAAGTATTTTTCTATGGATTTCTTCACGGCATGACAATGAATAGATTCCGCAAACAAAAACTTATCAAAATCATTCTGATGTTAATTGCAACCAGTATCAGCATCACATTGGTTTTATATGCGCTACGCCAAAATATCAGTTTATATTACACACCTTCACAGTTGAGACGCGATAAATCGCGTCTCTACGAAAAAAATGAATTAATCCGCATCGGTGGACGCGTTGTTAAAAATTCTGTGCTCTACTTTTCGAAATCAACCCATGTTGAATTTAAAATTTCAGATTCACATAATACCATCGAGGTTAACTATAACGGTATTTTACCTGCGTTATTTCGCGTAGGACAAACCGTCGTTGTGCAAGGGTATTTACAACGTAATGGATTATTTCGTGCAGACCAAGTGCTAGCAAAACATGGTGCTAATTATCATGGGGGAGAAACATGAATTTACTATCAAATGTAACGATCAGTATTATTAAAATATCGCGCTTGCTTACGCAAGTGCTTCTAAACTATATCACTAGTACGTGCTTGCTGACAGTTTGAACCAGTGATATAGCTTAGAAGCCCCCGCGTGAGCGGGCGCGCAAAAGTATAAAAGGATTGACCCATGCTTCCCCAACTAGGATTTATTTTTTTAATCATTGCCTTCAGCGCATCAATTCTACAATTACTGATACCCGCTATTGGCGTATTCACAAAAAATATCTTCTGCATGCGATTTTCAAAAATCGCCGCAATTTCGCAGTGTTTTTTTATATCCTTGTCTTTTTTTATGTTGCTTTATTTGTTTTATAGCAATGATTTTTCTGTTTTATATGTTGCTATGAATTCTAATTCAGCTATGCCCACGATTTACAGAGTTTGTGCATTGTGGGGTGCGCATGCAGGATCATTATTATTATGGATTGTGATATTAAATCTTTGGTCGGCCGCTTTTGCATTTTTTTCTCGAAAAATTCCACTTCAAATTAGCGTGCGCGTGTTATGTGTTATGGGTATTATCGCCGCATTTTTTTATTGGTTTTTATTGGCGTATTCCAATCCTTTTGCACAACAATTTCCAGCGCCATCAAACGGTGCTGATTTAAATCCGATTTTACAAGATATTGGTTTGGCACTGCATCCGCCGATATTATATTTAGGTTATGTGGGATTTTCTGTGGTGTTTGCTTTTGCGATCGCGGGATTATGGCGGGGAGAATTCACTGCTGATGATGCGAAATGGATGCGTCCTTGGGCAAAAATGGCATGGTGTTTTTTAACGCTGGGGATTTTGTTGGGAAGTTGGTGGTCCTATCGTGAATTGGGGTGGGGTGGTTTTTGGTTTTGGGATCCTGTAGAAAATGCATCCTTTATGCCATGGCTTGCTGGCACTGCTTTATTGCATGCATTGCTGGTGACAGAAAGACGTAATTTGTTGTCTGCGTGGACTGTATTATTATCATTATCGGTATTTTCATTAAGCATTTTAGGCACTTTTTTAGTGCGTTCGGGTGTTTTAATTTCGATACATACTTTTTCTCTTGATCCTAATCGTGGATTATTTTTATTAAGATTATTTGCATTCATTGTAGGTATTTCATTATTGTTATATGCATGGCGCGCTAAAATATTTTATCGTTCAGCCAAAATAAGATTACACTCGCGAGAATCGTTAATATTAGTTAATAATATTTTATTATTCGTAGCGATGTTAATTGTGTTATTAGGCACATTGTATCCTTTGATTGTGAGTGCATTGGGTTATGGAAAAATTTCGGTGGGTCCGCCGTATTTTAATATCGTTTTATTGCCGATTTTAATACTTGTTTTATTGTTTATGTTATTTACGGTAAAAATAAAAAATATCGGCATGATGCTTGCGCACTTGGGTTTTATCATTACCGCGGTCGGCATCATTTTTTCAGCGATTGGAAGTCAAGAAAAGCAATTGCGATTGGCGGTCGGAGATTCTGCTACTGTTTCCGGATATCAATTTATTTTAAAAAATATAACTTCTGTGCGCGGATCAAATTACGTAGGATTTCAAG
>JABDDR010000047.1:0-2206 GCA_013287505.1 Gammaproteobacteria bacterium | reverse complement strand
TTGAAAAAAATCATCATATCGAAGCAACCGTGTATCCCGAGTTGCGTGAATTTCCGATCGAGCGTATTTTATTACCTAAGGCGGGGATTCATGCGGGTGTATTTCGTGATTTTTATGTCGCACTTGGCATGCCGCTACCCCATAATCAGTGGACCATGCAGGTTGATGTAAAGCCGTTTATACGGTGGATTTGGGGAGGGGGGTTGTTGATGGTGTTGGGTGGGATAATTGCGATCTTTGTATGACGCTAAACCTTGTCGTCAGCGATCAGAAACCGAGCCTAAGCGCTGCACTTGTTGCGAAGATTTACAGTAGCACACCCGGCAGGGTGTGCGCGATACAAGGATTGTTCATGAAAAAAGCTAAAGCTAAAGCTAAATTTGCATTTCCCCTCATCATTTTTTTTATCATCACTTTTTTCCTATGGCGCGGATTACAATTAGATCCACACAAAATTCCATCGCCTTTAATTGGAAAATCAGTGCCGAAATTTTCAGCACCATCACTTTTTCACCCCGGCGACATGATTAACGAACACATATTTTTACGACACGTGTCTGTTCTTAATGTATTTGCAACCTGGTGCGTTGCTTGTCACGATGAACACGCAATACTATTGAAATTACACCAACAAGATCCCAGCGTGCAAATAGTAGGTCTCGCATTTAAAGATAAACAACAAGACGTGAAAAATTATTTAAAAAAATCGGGTAACCCATTTTCAACTGTAATTAACGATAAAAATGGCGATGTTGGTATTAATCTAGGCGTTTATGGAACGCCAGAAACATTTGTGATTGATCAGCGGGGTGTTATTCGTAATAAAATTATCGGACCCATTAGTCCAGAAATTTTAAACAAAGAGTTGTTGCCGATGTTGAGGATGTTGAAGAAGGCGTGGTAAAAAAAGTGAGGGTAGGAAGTCAGTGACTCAATTTAAATATTTATTTTTGTTTGTATTTTTTAGCATTATAATTTTTATACCATTTCATAATTATATTAACCCTCACTCCCACTCCTACCCACACCCCCATTCCTTCTACCAATTCAACTCAATACAACAACAAACCCAATTCCAACATCTCCTTAACAACTTCCGTTGCGTGGTTTGCCAGGATGAAAATTTAGCCTCTTCGAATGCCAAAATAGCCGTGGACCTAAAAAATAAAATTTATCTCATGGTAACCGAACATAAATCAAATAGAGACATCAAACGCTATTTGTTAAACCGTTATGGCAACTTTGTGTTGTTAAAACCACCCTTGATCCCAGAAACCTATTTTTTATGGCTTGCCCCGTTATTGATGCTGATTCTGGGGGGTTGTGTTTTTTATTTTGAGGCAATGAGAGTACAATAATACTTATTCTGTAAAATGGATTTTTTGCGCATGGTTGAAACCATAAAGTTAGCCTTTCAGAAGAAAACGTATTGGCAGCGTGCGTTGATTATTTTGATCGCAATTATCCTGGTGTTTTTTATTGTGCGCATGATTATTGGGATGTTCGGGGCCAAAAAACATGTCATACCGGCGCTGCCCGTCGATGTTGCGACCGTTAAAGCCCAGGACGTCCCTGTTTATGATGAAGCGCTGGGATCCGTGAATCCCGATATAACCGTTACTGTCAAAACGCAAATTAACGGCACGCTAACCCATGTGTATTTTCAAGATGGACAACGCGTTAAAGCAGGCGAAGTACTTGCGCAAATTGACGCAAGACCTTACCAAGCGCAATTATTACAGTATCAGGGTCAGCTGATACGTGATACCGCCCTCTTGGCAAATGCAAAGATCGATCTCATCCGTTACCAAAACCTTTATAAAACCAACGCAGTGACGCAACAAACTCTCGATACGCAACAATCCTTAGTAAAACAAGATGAGGGCACTGTCAAGATTGATCAAGGCTTGATTGATGCCGCTCAAACTAACATTGCCTATTGCACGATAACATCGCCGGTGTCTGGGCGTATTGGCATTGGCATTGTCAATCAAGGCAATTTTGTGCAAACCTCTGATGCAACGGGCATTGCAGTTATAACCACGCTGGATCCGATCGATATCGTTTTTCCGTTGCCAGAAGATGATCTGCCTGTCATCGCAAAGACATTTCATGCGGGTCAAAAATTAACGGTTTATGCCTATGATCGCAATCAGCAGAAATTATTGGCGCAGGGCACGTTGATAGCAATTGATAATCAAGTCAA
>JABDDR010000046.1 GCA_013287505.1 Gammaproteobacteria bacterium | reverse complement strand
CATTGGATGGCATGCCATTTTGATTATTTTTTGTGAAAAACTTTGGCAAAGTCCCTGTCAATGCCGCTTGTTGCAACCCCCTTGCAGGAGATATTATCCAGCTGATCATCTCACCAATGCTTGAAAAAACAATTAATGCGGAGATTACAAACGCCATCCATTTAAGATGGAAAAAACCAAGATAATATTCCAGCGTCTGGAAAATACCCGAAATTAAACTGATATGATGCGCTGGTATTACAAATGCAATGGCAAGAGAACCCAGCACCATCGTTACTAAAATAATACCCGAGGCAATCAGCACGCCGATCGGATAATTTTTCTGTGGATTTTTCATATTTTTCACATTAACTGCCGCCAGCTCCATACCCAAAAAAGCAGTGATAATCGCTGTTAATGAAATCCAATTATTAATATTTGAAAAATCCGGCATGATCGTGTGAAAATTGACATGGACTTGCAGCGTGTGATCGCCAAATAACCACGTTACCAATAATCCAATCATCACACAAAATGGCAACACAAAACCAAAGAGCGTACACAATGATGCAAAGCCTGCAGATAATTTAAAGTTTTTAAGTGATAAAAAAGTCATACTCCAAAAAGAAACTAAAATTACCGTTACTACATATATTTTACTATGCACAAGCGCAGGATTAATTAAATAAGCAAATCCACCAGCAATAAATGACAGAATGGTTGGAAACCAAATGGCAGTATTAATCCATTGCAACCAAATACCCATAAAAGCGGCTTTATCTCCGAAGGCTTCCTTAATCCAGTAATAAATACCATTCTTTTCTTGTGGGTGGTAAGACGATAATTCAGCGGACAGCAAAGCAATGGGCGCTAAAAACGTAATTGCTGCTACTATAAAAAAGAAAATGAGCGATGGTCCAAACATGGCTGAAGCTGGCATGTTTCTGAGACTATCGATGGCGCCGATAATAAACATGATTAAGACAAATAAGCCAATCTTTTTAGTATTATTCATTTTATCACCTGTTTTTATGAGTTATGTCCGCATCCTTGCCTAACGTTTTTTCATAGCTTTGTAATATACTAAAAATTATGCTATTCATATAATGAATCATTATCATGAATCGATGAGAAATTATGAGTTTATTAAGTCCCAATTTGATCGCCTTTATGGCGATCGTGAAACACAAAACTGTGCATGGTGCTGCAAGCGCTATTCATTTAACACAGACGGCAGTCACGCAACGTATTCGATCGCTTGAAGCAAATTTAAAAGTCACACTATTTGTACGTTCGCGACGTGGGATGCTGTTAACGCAAGAAGGTGAGGCACTGCTGCGCTATTGTATTTCAGCAAAAGCATTGGAGGGCGAGGCACTTGCACACATTCAAAAAACGGGACTTGATACCGAGGTTGAATTAACCATCAGCGCACCAACGAGTATCATGCGCGCACGCATTGTACCTGCTTGCTTGCCGATCATGAAAAAATTTCCTAATTTATTGATGCATTTTGATGTGGACGATGCCGAAGATCGTCATGAAAAATTACGTGCTGGGTTAGCGGATTTGGTTATTTTACGACAAGAGCATTTACGTGCTGAAATGCAGCATAAAATACTTCACCCTGAAGAATATGTGTTGGTAGGTTCTGCGCAATGGAAGGGTCGTCGATTAAAAGACATTATTCAAAATGAACGTATCATCGATTTTGATCAAACCGATACGGTGACATTTGATTATCTCAAACATTATGATTTATTTGATGAAGCACAACATAGCCGCTATTTTGTGAATCGCACAGAAAATTTAGCACTTATGGTTTCACGTGGTATTGGTTATACGACACTTGCCAAGGAATTTGCAAAACCTTATGTTGAAAATCAAGAGCTCATTATTTTAAACCATGCAAAAACACTGAATATTTCTCAGGTGTTAGCGTGGTTTGATCGTCCAGAGCCACCGAAGTATTTTTCTGCGGTGTTGCAGGCCATTAAATAAAGATCAAAATATTTCATCAATTAATTCAAACAATGAATTATATTCATCGAAAGTTTTTCGTTATATTACCCCTGTGTTTAATTTTAATTAACTAAAGAGGTAATTGTTATGTCAAGAGGAGCAGTGCTTTATACAGGTCCATCATATACCGGGGATCTGAATAATGACCAATTTGTTATTGGAAAAATTCAGGCGATTATAACTCAGAATACTGACCCTGCAAAACTGCAAGAAGCGAAAAGTGCAATTCAAGCCACATTGCAAGACTACATCGAAGCATATAAAACAGGGTTCTATAGTTTGTTTAAAGCAGACGGAGTTGCGCGTGCTGAAAAAATGTTAACTGATATTGCAGCTGCAACAACGTTGCCGGAAATACTCCAGATTATTAAAGGTGAGATTGGAAAAGGTGTTGATCTAATTTCTGCATTGAAAGCATGTGTTATTGGTGAATTCTTTGAAAAATCAGAAATTGCCGCGAAACAACAAGAAAAACGTTGGAGTCAAGAGTATACTTGCAATGCATTATTCAACGCAGTCACGAACAATGCGCAAGCACAACCTGCTGTTGAATTAGCATCCATAAATACTTTAGTAGCGCAGTAAAAAATAATTTCAGGGATGAAATTATTTAAATAATTTTATGATATATCCTGCAATGCCGTCGCTGCCGCATTATCATTAAAACGCTGACCATCTTCGATGTATCCTAAAACCGTGCCTACATGTCGCCAACGCCCCTGACGCATAATGGATTTTAATGAAGCACCCTTTTGGCTCGCAGTACTTGCGAGCCCGCGACGAAAGCTATGGCTGCTAAATTCATTCGCATTTGGTATTCCACATTCTTTCGCGCGTTTTTTTATTATTTGTGTAACGGCAATGGGTGTTAATGATTGATCACCCAGTTTTCCCCAGCGATTAATTTTTCTAAAAATAAAACCATCTGTGATATTCGCCTGATTTAACCAATGATCCAGTGCTCGAACGGGGCACAGGTTTTGTTTGCCATAAGGGATAGCGCAACACTGACCTTCACCGGTTTGATCTGTTTTAGAGCGCGGAATCATAATCTCGACACCTTCTTTTAATCGCTTGATGGGTGAATCTACATAAGCGCCGGAATCTGTCATTCGCCTCGTAATTTCAAACAAAATCAATGAGTTGTAACGATTTTCAGGCCTTTTCAGGAACCCCCCCGGTCGACCCCCCCGTCGATTTTAACACCTCCTTCATGTTTATTTACTATACTTTTCTTGAGAATTAAATATATGACTGATTCACGGGTGGTTTATGCCAGCAAAAACAGAAAAACCAAGTTTTGAGGAATTATCCGCATTAAAGGCAAGTGCTCAAGTTGTCTATTTTTGCACTCAAACGTCTGGAGTTACTGAATACCATTTTGGCAAGATAACACAACTTCAAGATTTAAGTAAAATAGGCGCTGGAATAGTTATCACACTGGAAAACAATAAAGGTAAGACTGTTCCACTAACTACAAATTTCATAACATGTTGGAGTGACACAGAAGATATTACATCATCATTTATCGCTCTCGTGTTTGGAAACAACGAAAGAAATATTGCATTATTTAATCAACTTAAAAGTAAATTTCAAAGGGTTAATAGCGCCCATTTTGATGAATTTCAAACAAGAGATACTGAGAAATTTTTTCTAGATCACGCAATGAAAATATCATTGCTGGTTCAGATTATGGGTGAATCAGCGTTTAAATGGATGAGCGATCAACTGGCTCAAACAGTTTTGCCACTAGAACGATTATTAGATGGAATACCAGAGAAATTTCCTGAAGAAATTCTCTTATCTTTAAAACAATTTTTTGAACAAAATCGGCAGATTATATTGACCAAAGATGGGCTTGCGGATTGGAAAAATATTATCATCGGTATTTCAACGCAGCTAGAACATAATAAATTGTCGTCTGGAAGAAATGCTGCCGAACAACTTCGCGTATACCAATCTTTTGCTGGTAATATAAAACAGTTTTCTGAATCTGTGAATAATGGTTTATTGGATTCGATTTACGATGCGTTGAATTTAAGTGTGGAGGCTCGTAGTCAAATTGACAGACGTAAGTTGTTTGAAGCTATCCCCCCTGATCAATTTGCGGCACTTGCCCGTGCAAAAAAATCAATGGGTAATTCAGATCCGGATATGGCTATACTTGAAGAATTAATAAATTGTTACTTAACCGGCCAATCAATTAATGATTTTTTGCATAACCCTCATCAAACATCAGAAGTAGGTGTCGCACTGGCGGCGCATAATGCGAATATAAGGTCCATTTTGACCGACAAAAGCATTAATCCAGAGTTAGCGTTACGCTATCCAAAAACATATGAATTTTCATATATCCCCTCAGGATTTGAAATTGAGTATGATCGCTCTCAGGCGGCAAGAGCTTTACATGCGGTATTATCTGACCTTCGTGAAAAAGCAGTATTAGCAAAAGCAAATACCGCTGATGTTAAACCAATATCACAATTTGACGGCATAATAAGGGGACTGGATAGGTTATTAGAAATAGATATGAAAACCGGAAAATTAAAAATTGATCCACAAAAATTTTATGAACAGCAAAATCTTGGCATTTTGGAAGCAATTAAAAAAAATATTAACGCGCTAGAAAACAATGAAACAATAAAAAAAATAGCATACCAGGAATTTTTAGCACTCTCAGCAGAGTTTACAAAAAAATTTGAACATGTGTCTGCACAAAAGACAATTGCTACTGCATCGTCAAAATCAGCAACTGGTCATCCGGCTCATTTTCGTATTGAGCAATGGGATAAAGAAAAAATAAACACATTATTTTTGGGAAATGAGGTGGATTGTTGTCTTGCCGCCGGCAGCGGGGCATTTTATGCAATTGTCCAGCGGATTATGGATGATGCAATGTTGTTTCATGTCGTTGTTGATTTAGAAACACAAAAACCGATTGCGTTAACCTGGCTTTATTTAGCTACCGATCAAAATGGTGATATTAATCTTGTCGGAAATTTTGTTGAAATAAAAGCAAAATACGGCGCAAATGAAGAAGCCAGAGAAACGATTATTAATGCACTGATGCATTATTCCGGAGAAATGTATTGCAGGGACAATCCTGGAGTCAAAGGATTGATTATTAATGAGCTCACCTATGGTTGGAATGCTGGAAAAATACAATTCAAAGAAAAGCCTGTTGCATTGACTGATAAAGTGGGTGGAGCATTTTCTCCAGATTTAACCGCAGAAGAGCGCGCACAACGAGGAAAAGCATTAACTTGTGATAGGTATTATTTAAATTCTTTACAAAGGACGACCGATTGTTGGTCGATGGTGGAGGATTATACTGATGGCTCAGCGGTACATTTTCATGTTTATGACCCAAAGCAATTAACTGCTGAACAACGACAAAAATTTTCTTCTGTCGAAGAAAAAATTTTTCAGGTCGTTCACAAACATGCGGCTCATCAAAGAAAACTAAATCTTGAAATTTCAAATGAAGAGCTTATTCGCATTATTGATCCTTTGGTTCATGGTGAGATTCTCCGGAAAATGGGCGCTTTTTTTAATGGCGCATCACCAGAGAAATTATCATTGATTTTAGATTATGCTTATCGCGTCGTGATTTTTGGTGAACCGCTTAATGAATTGCCGTTGTTTTCACCAAATATAGATGCTTTGTATCCAGATAGAGTTACTGTAAATCCGGCGGGGCAAGCAGTGATCCCATCGAGTGAACAACCAATGGATCGAGATATAATGCCGGTGGATCAGCGTGAAATACATACTATAGAAAAAAAACCTGCAGTAGCGAAATTATTGGTGACGCATGGAGTATTTACATCTGCCGCTGCAAGTGGATCAACAGCTCAAGTTGATCAAAAAACCACAGATGAAAAACCAGGTAAAGCTCCGTAATTACACAGTTAGATTT
>JABDDR010000045.1 GCA_013287505.1 Gammaproteobacteria bacterium | reverse complement strand
GCGCTGTTTCAGTGTTTGCACGACCCGCACTTTTGATCGTACCCTTGCATCTCAGGAAATGGTAGCGCGACATTATATTATATTCATAATCAACGTTTCATAATGCGTGGCACTGTTCGAGCACATTAGCAGAATAAATTATCATCGGTTCTGTGTATGGCAATTACACTAGAAAATGTCGCCATGGTGCGTTGTCTGCTTACCAATGGATTTGATCCGAATCATCCAGATGAAGTAGGATTAAAATTAGCGGTGCGCTAGGCGTTTTTTACCTGGAAATGGCGCATCTTTTACTATTTAATTCTAACTATATTTTTTAAGTGCATACGACAACAACGGATCCAACAGCTGCTTAGCTGTTAGTTTTTCAAGCTCAGTAATTGATCATCTCATGGCGTCTTAAACGAACAAAAAACAGTGCCTTGATCTTCAAAGTTAACGCATTGAAATTATCCATGGATAGGGTCAAAACAAAATATTAAAATGGTGCCCGGACGTCATGCGTTTGACATGAAAATTTTTGTGATACTGTCGTCGGTATTTTCAGATTTGCAACGTTACTATTTCTAAAAAAAGCAGATGTGTTGTGTGTATGCGCTGATTGCTGTTGAGCGGGTGGATATACTATGTCAGGCAGATTTTCAGCGGTGCGCAATGCAAAGTCATCAAATGGTTTGGCCACACATGTATTCGCTGCATTCGACCTGAATTCAAATCTCAACCCACCATCCGCATCAACAAGAGTGCCGTTCGCTTTTCGATGCCCTAGGCAGCTTGCATCAAAATGCACTGTCAGCTCTGTGGGTGAATAATTGAAATTTGCACCTAATTCCTCGCAACAATTTTTCCATACGGTTTCTATAATGGCTTTGATTTTGGAATGGCCAAGATTAAAATCACCCGTAATATCATGGCGTTTTAATTTTTTGGTAAGCGCATCTCGCATAATAACCGTTAAAATACGGGTTAATGTTTCTTCTTCTTTGCCATGGACAACGTGAATATTACTGGTTTTATAATTCCCACCGTTGGTAAATGTTTGGCAACGGGTCGATAACTTGTGTTTTTCCAACTGACGTTCCAATACTTCATCCACATAAAATTTTCTTTCATGCGGTTCTGTTCGAATAAACGTCATCAATCCAAAATCGGTTAATCCAAATTGCGCGTCACGCCATTCTGGTAATGACTGTAATGATTGCGCGATAATGTCTGCCATAATGGCAATATCTTCTGGCTTGATCGCAGCTTCCGCAAGTTCGATCTGATTAATCTCAGGATACTGAACTAAGATTGAAATTAATTTCTGTGTTATGCGCGCAATTCTCGCTTGATACTGTTGTTTGGTTTCTATCATGCAAAAACCATTATTGGGAATACGAGTGACTTTGACTTTCCCTGGTATTTTTGCGTCTTTTTTATAAATGATTTTTTCTCTTCCTTGCATTTGTATATTCCACGCTAATTTTTTTTCAGATTTGAATGCGCAGTGATCACTTAATTTCGGCGTAAGAACAGTGAGTTGCTTTGCAGTATTGAGATGAAACGACATTTCTGGTGTTTGCTTGTTAACGTACCTGTCACCGCGTGTCGCTGAGGCGAGAATACCGGTTTTTAATAGTCTAAAAAATTGTAGTGAGCGCATTGTATTGTCTATTTAAAAAATTATTCAATGCGCATAGAATGCTCTTTGAATGTTAACGAAATATTAATTTTACTGTAGTATTTCAGCAGAAAAAGCGATATTTTTTGCTATCACGCGCAATTAAGTTTTGCTTAAGGTTTTTTTACAACAAAATCCGCTAATTGACCAATATTCACACTGTTGTGCATTGCACCCAATACATTGGAAATATTTTTCTGATATTTTTTTCTGCGGTCCGCATGGATGCCGCATCTTGAAATAAAGCAAAGCACGTTGCGCCGCTGCCGCTCATGCGCGCTAATGTGCAGCCCGTTTGCTTTTTTAATGTATCCAATATCACTTGAATGTCAGGTAATAATTGAATGGCCGCTGATTCTAAATCATTGCTAAAAGGGAGGGGATAAGTCGTGCCAGGCATGCCTTCCATGCCTTTTGTAAAACCTGAATTGTTTTTTTTATATTGTTGAAATACCGCGGGCGTGGATAAATAGTGATTGGGATTTACAAGCAACACGGATGATGCGAGCGACAGATCAATGGGTTTAATGATTTCACCGATACCAGAAACAAATACAGGTTTTTGAATCACGCATGCCGGAATATCTGCACCTAAAGAAAAACCCAATGCGGCTAATGATTGGTCATCGCAATTGATATGCCACAATTGATTTAATCCTTTTAAAACCGCTGCGGCATCTGATGAGCCGCCTCCCAATCCTGCGCCAACGGGAATATTTTTCGTGATATGAATATGCGCACCCTGATCAACTGCATATTTTTTTTGAAGTAATGCTGCAGCGCGATAGGCTAAATTTCCTTCCGGTGATTCTGATGCAAGTGAAGCGCAAAAGGGACCATCGATTGTGACAGACAATGTTGAAGCGGGCGTAATAGTAATCTCATCACCAAATGTTGTGAAGACAAAAATACTTTCTAACAAGTGATAACCATCGTCACGACGGCCGGTGATGTGCAAATACAAATTTAATTTTGCGGGTGCAATGATATTCATACAGGAATTTTAACACTGACAATTGCTGTTGCAGCAATCCCTTCAGATCGTCCTAAAAATCCCAGCTTTTCAGTAGTGGTTGCTTTGATATTAATGCGCTGCGCATCTAATTTCAGCAGCTCAATTAATTTTTTTTTCATAGTTATTTTATGCAGTAAAATTTTGGGTTGTTCGCCAATAATCGTGATATCGACATTCACCAAAACCGCATTTTTCTCGCGTAATAATTGCAATGCATGCTGAACAAATTGTGAAGAATCTGCGTTTTTCCAGCGTGCATCAGATGGCGGAAAATGTTCGCCAATATCACCAGCACCGATAGCACCCAACAAGGCATCAACCAATGCGTGCAACGCCACATCACCATCGGAATGCGCGATGATCTGATAACGACAGGGCACAGCCACACCGCACAACATGATGTGACTCTCATTATCGACTGATTTTAATGCATGTACATCAAAACCATGTCCCGCCAAAAAATCATATGTATTTAATGAATTCATAAGCGCGATAGCTTATCATAAATCCACTTTAAAATGGCGGAAGAATCACTATGCAACCAAAAAATTATGCTTGGGCAATTATAGGCGCGGGTCCTGCCGGTATTACTGCAGTAGGATTGCTACTAGATGCTGGTGTTTCTGGTAAAGATATTTTATGGATTGATCCTGATTTTCAAGCGGGAGATTTTGGGAAAAAATGGGGTGAAGTGAATAGCAATACGCGTGTTTGCTTATTTCAAAATTATTTACATGGCGTGGCACATTTTAATTACGACAAAAGACCAGCGCCTTTTTCACTGGATGAACTTGATCGGGAAGGATTTACATTATTAAAACAAGTCAAAGAACCGTTATTGTGGGCGACGAGTCAACTCCAAGAAAAAGTTGTAACGAAAAAAACGCATGCCAGAGCATTATCTGTTGAAGCAGGTGCTTGGCAAATACACACCGACCTTGATAATTGTTATGCTGAAAAAGTGATATTGTCGATAGGATCTGAAGCAAAATCACTGGACTATCCTGGTGTTGAAAAAATTGATTTGGATTTGGCATTAACGCCAAGCGTATTAAAAAAATCCTGTAATAAAAACGATGTGGTCGCTGTGTTTGGCAGCAGTCACTCCGCCATGATTATTGTTCGCAATTTAATTGAAGCGGGCGTTCAAAATATTATTAATTTTTATCAATCACCGCTACGTTATGCGGTACTGATGGATGATTGGATTTTGTATGATGATACGGGATTAAAAGGCGAAACAGCCGCCTGGGTGCGTGAACATATTTCAAAAAATCCATTGCCACAAATCAAACGTTATTTGGCAACATCTGAACACATTGATGAACAATTGCCGAATTGCAACAAAGCGGTTTATGCAGTTGGTTTTCAGCCGCGACATATTCCGGTTGCGGGTGTTTCGTTGGCAAATTATGACAGTTCGAATGGCATTATTGCACCGGGGTTATTTGGATTGGGGATAGGATTTCCGATTACAGTGACTGATCCATTCGGGCGTAAAGAAGCGAATGTGGGGGTTTGGAAGTTTTTGAAGAATATGAGACGGGTGTTGCCGTTGTGGCAGAAATACGGATTGTGAAGATTACAAAAAAACAGCTCGACTGACGTCGAGCTATTTTTCAAGGCTGAAGATTATTCAACTACTGTCACGTCTTCCGCTTGGAATCCTTTATCGCCTTTTACAACATTAAATGAAACTTGGTCGCCTTCATGTAATGTTCTACGTCCTGTTGAATTAATCGCTTTGTGATGTACAAATACATCATCGCCATTTTCGCGCGCAATAAACCCAAATCCTTTTTGGTCATTAAACCATTTTACTCGACCTACTTCTTTTCCCATTATCGTATTCCTGTTTTATTTTAACAAATATCTAAACCCGCCTATCAAAATTCCTGATACGCGAGATCATCATATTATAAAATATTAATATCACAGGCAAGGAATCAAACCGATTTTTGAACACTTTTCTTGTGTTTGTTCGATTTTATAGGGTCCGTTATGGACAAATCACCTCTCCTGAACAGAAATTCTCTCCAAATTAGGCCTAAATCCCCTTTTTCAGTTACCATATACATTTTTGGCAAACACTATGAAACAACAACCCCTGACACCCGAACAACACATCATTCGCACGCTTTCCGATCGATTGGTCGCACTACAACAACCCATTCGCATTTTAGATGCCATAAAATGGGATGAATCGATTAAAGCGGATTTTTTCAAAAATAAATTTCAACAATTGCCAAAAGTAGATAGGGACTATTACGCAAAACGGGCATTACCCTTTTTACCTAAAGAATTAACCGCTGAATTTCATGTCTTGATTCGCGATATTAGAAATCAATTGGGGCAATATTCGGGTATTTCAAAAATCATGATTCGTTTGTGTCAGGAATATTGCCAAGCTATTTTAATGATTGATGGTCGCGGGACATCGTTATTTTCTGAATTGTCGATGGAGCTGTATGGCGCGCCGGATGACGCGTTTTATCCCAACGGACCTAAACTCAGTGATCTGGGAACGCTGCTGGGGAAAATATTAGAAAAATTAGTGCATGAAATGGTATCCGATGCGGATGAAAAAAAATATAGCGCTGAGGAAGCGGTTACTATTCTGCAAGAAAAATTATCAGCGTATTTTCATCACACTGATCGTATCACTGTTGCGCTCAGTGATAATATTGTGGCGGATGCATCAGCAGGTGCTGATTGTATTAAACTCAATCGCAATGTGAAATTCAGTGAACGTGATTTACGCTATCTCGAAGTGCATGAAGGATGGGTGCATGTTGGCACAACATTAAATGGTTTGGCACAACCGGTTTGTACTTTTTTGGCTAAGGGATCGCCAACTTCGAGTATCACGCAAGAAGGATTGGCGGTCATCACTGAAATTTTTACGTTTTCTTCTTACCCCAGTCGCATGCTTAGAATTACGAATCGTGTGCGCGCACTCAATTTAGTGCAATCCGGTGGAAATTTTATTGATGTATTTCGATTTTTCCAACAACAAGGTATGTCAGATGATGAAAGTTATTCTTATAGCGTACGGGTTTTTCGCGGTAGCACACCTGAGGGTGGTCCGTTTACAAAAGATTTGTCTTACACAAAAGGTTTTTTGTTAATTTATAATTATATTCGTTTGGCGGTCAGAGAAGGATTAATTGATCGCGTGCCGCTGTTTTTTACGGGTAAAACACTTATTGAAGATATTCCAACGTTGCATGAATTAAAACAACAAGGATTGTTGGCGCCAGCAAAATATATGCCGAAGCAATTTCAAGATTTGGCGGCGCTTAGTTCTTGGATGGGTTTTTCGCTTTTTTTAAATCAATTTGATTTGGAAGCGGTGGCGACGCATTATGGGTATACGTCGCAGAAGAGGTGAGTGTTGGGAGTGGGAGTGGGAGATCAGGAGCACAGTTTAAAAATTTTATACCTATAAAAATAATCAGATACGATTAAAAAGTGTGGGTTGTGCAAACACTGAAACAGCG
>JABDDR010000044.1 GCA_013287505.1 Gammaproteobacteria bacterium | reverse complement strand
GCCGTTTTTTGACTGCTGACCCCGTCATCCCAATGCGTATTTATAGACAGAACAGGATCCAATTCAGCGAGTTTTTCTTGGCTGATAACACCCCCAGTGGATAACTGATGATGTATCAATTCTAATGCTTTACTCAATACATTTTTTTTATTGTCCTTTTTGTCAATTTCAGATCTCTTCGGATGATCGGCGATTCCATTAAAAAATGCAGAAATTTTTGACGTACTACTTTGTTGTGAAATTCGACTGCGAAGTTCTGTGATTTCTCGAGTTAAAGTATATATTTGTTCTTGAACTTCTGATGCGAGAGAAATCAATTGATAAGTAGTGCATTTTTGGGTTTCATTCCTATTCGGAATCGCACCGTGCGCCAGCAATAAGCTAACCGCTTGTGCTTTATTTTCGCGTAACGCCAGTGACAATGGCGTAATACAATTCCTATCATGTTGAGAGTTTGCAGCATCGGCGCCATCAGGCATTTTTAAAATAGCTATCAGCAAAGGCCACGCTTCGTGAATAATTGCAAAATGCACCGCGAAATATCCGATGTGATCACCATCTGAATAACGCCACACAGAACCGGCACCTGCTTTGATCAATGCTAAGGCTGCTTCAGTTTGATTGTTTTTTGCGGCTTTTAACAGTGCATCACTATATTTCGCACTGTCATTCAAATCAGTTGTTGCTTGTTTTGTTGCTATTGCTGTGACGTACCCCCAAAGATTCAGTTCTGCAGCACGCTGAATGGGAGTTTTGCCATCTTTTTCGATAGTTAATAAAGGCTTTTTGGTTAACAGTATTTCCATTTTCTCTGTATAATTTCGCGCAATTGCTACATGCAACAACTGGCCCGCAATTTTTCTTTTTTCCTCATTAGAAACTTTGCCAGAATCGAGATAAGCAAAGACATCTATCCAATTCTGATTTGTTGTAACTGTTTCTAATGCATAGAATAGCATTCCTATTTTTTCCGAAGCATTTTGCGCAATGGCCGTATCCAATAAATCTTTCGCAATGTCTCTCTTTGTTTCGCTGGAAACTTTGTCAGAATCAAGGCAAGCAAAAACACTTTCCCATTTTTGATTGCATGCAGCATCTAACAAAGAAGTGCCACTCAGTGTTGCGCCGTGTGTAAGCAACAAGCTAACCGCTTGTGCATTATTTCTGCATAACGCCAGTGACAATGGCGTATGATTGTTATCAAGCTGAATGTTTGCAGCAGTAGCGCTATGTTTTTCTAAAATAGCGCGCAACAAATTAATATTGTTCCAATCAATTGCATAATGCACCGCAAAATATCCAGCATGACTGCCAGCTAGATAACGACAAGTAGCACTTGCTCCAGCAGCAACCAATGTTACTGCTGCTTCAGTTTGATTTTTTTCTGCTGCAAGTAATAATGCATGCCCATAGTTTGCGGTATCGTTAGCATCTGTTTTTACTGCATGCGCCATCAATGTGACGTAATCCCAGTGACCTTGTTCTGCAACACGATGGATGAAAGTTTTGCCATCTTTTTCGATAGCTAACAAAGACTTTATTTTTTCTTTTTCTTCAGCATCTATCACATCCAGCAACCGTTGTGCAATGTATCTCTCCGTTTCGCGAGAAACCTCGCCAGAATCAAGGCAAGCAAAAACACTTTCCCATTTCCCCTTTTTTGCGGCATCTACCAACGCGCGAATATTAAGTGTTGCGCTAAGTGTTGCGCCATAGTTGAGTAACAAGCTAACCGCTTGTGCATTGTTGTTGCATAACGCAAGTGACAATGGTGTATGATGCTCGCTCAGTTGAAGGTTCGCATCAGTGGTGTGACGCTTTTTTAAAATGGCCTTCAACAACATGATATCGTCGTGATGAATTGCAAAATGGATCGCATGATAACCTGGGTACTCACCATCTCGAGTACAATGCCTAGTATTTACACCCCGATCAAGCAATGTTATTACAACTTTTGATTTGTTGAGCATTGCAGCTCTTAACAGCAAGTCGGCACCACCATGATGATCATAATAATATCGTTTCACCATTTCTGTAATACAATCCCAGTGATTCAAGCCTAGTGCCAATTGGACCAGAGTTTTCTTGGTCTGTTCAGTCTCGTCAATAGATAAACAACAGTTGTAGTTTAGTAACCTTTCCAGGCTGCTTGGATCATCTTGCTTGACAGCCTCATGCAACAATTGACTCACAATTCTTCTTTTTTGTTCAGTAAAAACTTTGTCAGAAGCAAGGTACGCAAAAACACCCTCCCATTTTCCATTTTCTGCAGCATCTAGCAACGTGCGATCATCAACAAGTTTTGCGCGATAATTGAGTAACAGAGTAACCGCCTGTGCATTATTTTTGTGTAACGCAAGTGACAATAAAGTTTTGCCATCTTTTTCGACAGTTAATAAAGGCTTTTTGGTTAACAGTCTGTTCACTTTTTCCAAATCTTGTTGTGCAATTGCTTCGTGCAACAACTGACCTGCTAGATTAGCGCATTCCGCAGTGTTGGTGATGCGGTCTAGATATGCATAAACTGCTTCCCAAGCTAAGGGATGTGACAGTAATTCACAAACAACAGCGAGTGATCGATTATTATTTAAAACCAGATAACATTTTTCAAAAAATACTTTTTTTTGTGTATCTGATAATTGATTAAAAATACCCATGAATTGTGGGCGTGACAAAAAGTCACTCAGCTCGTCCCAATTTATGGTTTCGTTATTCAGAAAATCATTGAATTGAAATTGCATCACATAGAATGCAGCAGATGTATTTTCACGTAAAAACTGCTGCATTCTTGCGTCTGTTAATTGCAATAGCAATGAAATTTTATCTTGAATTAAATTTGTATTTTCTGGATTTTCTAATAATGCAATTAAGTTGGGATATGTGGCATGCAAACATTCAATTGCTTCTTTGGTGTCACATGCTTGAAATAATTGAATGGCAAAATAATCCTGTTGACCACTGCGGATGATTCTCTCCCAAGCTCTTGTGAAATAGTACGAACGAAGTGAGTCATCTTTTAAAAACAGTGTTGCAATCTTTAATTGATCAGCATCATCAGAACTGTTAAGCATATCCAGTAATTTATTACAAATAGATGATTTTCTTTCTGGAGCAAGTATTGCAATAGTTTCCGGATAATTTATCCAAAATGCATTGCTAATGTTATCAACAGCGCCATCAGTTGCATTTAAAAATGGGGCAATGTGATCTTTAAAGATCTTTTTTTGCTTATCTTCAGTTAAATTAGAAAATTTATCTTCGAATTTAGGATTGGATAATAATTTTTTTGTTGCTACAGCATCGTAACGCCTATCAAGCATTGTGTTTAATTCATATTCCAATAAGAGCGATTGAGCGCTCGAGTTGTCTTTTAAAAAATGAACCACGCGCGGATGCTTTGATGCCCGCAACAATCCAATCTTACCAGATAATACGCGTGAAAAATGATGTATTTTAATATAGGAAAAAGATGCTTGGAACGTTGCAAACAAATAATCAATGTCTGCAGTTGTTTGACATACAAAAAATAATGCAAGTAGATGCTCTTCATACTTATTTTGTGGCAAGGTATCAAATGCATTTTGCAAATTATCATTTGGTTGTCTATTTTTGAAAAGTAATACAGTAATCGCCGTGTTTGTTAGATCATCACGAAGCCTATCTATCAATTGCTCTTGAATAAAAATCGCTTGTTCTGGTAAAAAATCATACAAACGCAACAATGTCTCAGTATCGCACCCTGCAATTTCTGCACTTGTGATTCCATCGAGTCTTGGCAGTCCTGCAAAACAAGCCGGCACCAATGAATGACGACTTGATTCAAGTGTCCGTAAATCTGTTGCAGTAAAATGAGTGACCATCTCTTTAATAGTCCAATTTCCTAGCTCGATATTACCTTCATCCAATGATTTATTTTTATCGTATAAAAATACTTTGTCATGATGATAAAAAAGATAACGATGATTTCCAAGTGCAATATAGGCGTTTTCATCGAGAATACCGCGGTTTACAAAGGTAGCCAAAACAACGTTGGTTAATACGATATCACGAATCTCAGGGGAAGTGCTGCCATCTTCTTCGTTGATTTTTAAAAAATAGGATGCGGTAATTTCAAAATCAGATAATGTTGATGATAATTGATCAGATGAAATCGTGTTAGTAGCGTGATTCTGTTTTCTTTTATTAAATGCCGCAATAAGCAATCGACGTAATTCATTCACAACAAATTGGACTGCATTTTCAGCATATTCTTTCTGAAAAAATTGAAAAGCTTCCGCATAATCTCTGTCATCCAACTGAAGTGTTTGGATATGCGGATCTCTGAATTCTCCTCTTGCTGGAATATTAAATCCATAGACATCCCTTGCTTGCACTCGCAGCGCGGTTTGCATATGAATTTCCATTTCTTTTACACGCGCATTAATCTCGCGCGCCGACTCATTCGGATACTGACGGTGAAAATAGGCAAACAACGCCGCTTGTTTTTTCTCCATCATGACTGCTGCTGTTTTCTTCAAAATAGTTTCACGCAGTTCAGCAAGCCAATCATTTAATGTGGGCTGAACGTCCGTGATACTTTTATCAACATCGAGCAATTTTTCAAACGCACCTGGACCACATACGGGAATTTTTTTGACCTGCTTTGTGATATCGTTTGTCTTTGCGTGGTTTTCATTTTTCAAGACAATATAAAAAAAACAAAGACGTTCAAGCTTTTCTTTGATCATTGTCAATTGTTCTACTGAAGCACCTGGATATAGGCCATTTGCAGGATCACGCAAACTCATTAAATATTGGCCAAGATAAGAAGTGTTAAAACTGGCTGTTCCGTGCGCATAGCAATTGCCATCAAACAAAGGACCAAAATCTGGGATGGAGCGCATTTTATCGATCAATATTGATACTTGGTTGATAAATGCATCAGAGCATTTTCTTTCGCCCCTTACCTTAATAAGTTGCACGCCAGGTCCATAAATCGCCCGCGCTACTTTTTCACTGGAAAATTCGGATTCAGAATCATGACTGGGTTGTTGCGGCGGAACATAAGCGGGATGATAACGGCCATCCACATATCCAGCTTGCGGCAAGTAGTTAGAAGGTAACATTATGACTGGAAATTGTCGGCTCATAGGATCGAACTCACGGGTTTGTTTTGTTCGTCCCTGAAAAATCACAAGCACATTACGTTATTTTAATCTATTTTTTCGCAATCTCTCCTGAGTATATTTTTCCTATTAAATGCGAATTACTGAGCAAAATTAAAAGCGCGAGTGGGAAATTGGGGTGTGCCTATTTTTGTGTCATTTTCACGAAAAATAGGTACCCCCAAGTCACCCACGAGCAAGTGCAAATTCAGCTCAGTAATTCGCATTTAAGTGTACATATAAGTAATATGATGTTTTGATTTATATTTACTGCGACATATTATCATTTGATCATATATTAGTCAATGTAAATGTATCCTCTCAAATTCACCGGGATACATGTCTCAAGTTTAAGTAGGCAGCAATGCCGTTTTGGTTGATTTCTGTCTGATCAGCGACGATTGACATAAATTGATTTTGTCAGTCTCGCCAATTATGGGCAGGAATGCCCACGCCCTCGAAAATGCACAATGTCATCTATAACAGTTTGAAAAATAAATATTTTCATACTTAGTCGAACCCTGATCGCCATAAGAATACATCAATTTTTCTTTCGATATAATTTAATTTGTTTGCCCTCTGGCGTGAATAACCAATCCCAATCATAACTACCCAGCGGCGTATCACCTTTGAGGCCCAGGACTACCGAAGCTTCGACCAGGTGCCACTTCTGTGTTGACCGCACAATAAGCTACACAAACTCTTCCTCTTCGATAGTTTCAATCGCCTGATCTTCACCTAAAACTGCAGAATTACCATCCGTAATTTAGTCCATATTTTACAGCGGTTGGAACAATTTCAGATTTGTGTGAGCACTGTAATTTATTGGGGTTCCCTGGAAGAACCGACAAAAGTGGCCGGTTTTAGATTTTAAGCCGCTTTCCTCATTTTTGTTATACGCATTTCAACGTGCAAACCCGCTGCAGTTGTCATATTCACAAGGACATCAAGCGCAAATAAATTAATTTTTCCGCGCATTAAATCCGACACCCTTGGTTGAGTAACACCAAGCAATTCTGCAGCTTGCTCTTGCGTTAATTTCAATTGCGTAATGCGCTTTTCTAACGCCATCATTAAATTAGAGCGCAATTTCATGTTCTCAGCTTGTTCTGGGGTGTCCTCAATAGCATCCCATACGCTTTTAAATCTCTTTTTACTCATTTTTTGAGCCCTCGCATCAATTCTTTATAACGTTTGGTCGCTAAGTCTTTGTCCATGTCACTTGTTTTGGGCGTCTTTTTTTGAAAACAGTGAAGCACATAAACAGCATCGGCAAGTTTTGCGATGTAAATGACTCGAAATATGCCGGCAGCATCTTGAATGCGAATTTCTCGCACACCAGATCCAATTGTGCTCATTGGCTTCCAATCATCCGGATCAAGGCCTGACTGTACTTTATCCAATTGAAAACCGGCTTCTTTTCTTGCCGCAACAGGAAATGCGCGCAAAGCATCAAGCGAGTCTCCACGAAAATCAATTTCTTTTTTATTATCCATAGAACAAATATACAATATTTTATATATATTTGCAAGTAATATAGCGATAAAATATCAACTGGTTTTACCCAGTTTTTTCT
>JABDDR010000043.1 GCA_013287505.1 Gammaproteobacteria bacterium | reverse complement strand
GTTCGTATAGGTGGCGATCGTTTCGACGAATCTATTATCAATTACGTGCGTCGTAATTATGGCTGTTTGATTGGTGAAACAACCGCAGAACGCATTAAACAAATGATTGGTACCGCATTCCCGAGTTCTGATGTGAAAGAAATTGAAGTGCGTGGTCGTAATTTGGCCGAAGGGGTGCCGAGAAGTTTTACACTGAACAGCAATGAAATTTTAGAAGCCATGCAGGAACCTTTATCAGGTATTGTCGGTGCTGTGCGTGCTGCACTAGAGCAAGCACCGCCAGAATTGGCATCTGACATTGCGGAACGCGGCATGGTGTTGACAGGTGGTGGCGCGTTATTGCGTGACTTGGATCGTTTGCTTATGGAGGAAACAGGATTACCCGTTGTTGTTGCTGAAGATCCATTAACTTGTGTTGCACGTGGCGGCGGTCGCGCATTAGAAATGATGAACGTGATCAGCACGAATTTTTTATATCGTGAATAAACAAATGTTCAAGCAAAGCTCTGGTCCTGGTCTGCGAGCTTTGATTTTTTTAATTCTATCAATCACGCTGATTTGTTTTGATCAGCGTTGTGCTTCTTTTCATACCTATCAAATGCGGGTTTCACAAGCGGTATCTTATCCGTTTCAATGGATGGTAGATGCACCGGTACGTGGTGCATTATGGCTAAACGAGAGCGTGACAACGCAGCGTGATTTAGTGCATGAGAATGAAGAATTGCGCGTGCGAGAAATTTTATTACAATCGCGTTTGCAACGGTTACTGTCGCTTGAAAAAGAAAATGCCCAACTTCGACAACTCTTGCAATCAACGGCACAAATTTCAGGACGCGTGGTAGTTGCGCGTTTGCTCGCAGTGTCGCTTGATCCCAATTTACAAGAAGTCGTTTTAAATAAAGGCTCGGCAAATAAAGTGTATCAAGGTCAGCCGGTACTGGATGCGTTTGGTGTGATGGGACAAATCATTGGCGTCGGCGATTTGACCAGTAAAATATTGTTAATTACTGACAAACAATCGGCGGTGCCGGTTGAAGATTATCGTAACGGTATTCGTGCGCTTGCTGTGGGTTTGGGTAGCAGAGAACAATTGGCGCTGATGAATGTGTCTGATCAAAGTGATATTCAAGTGGGTGATTTATTTGTGACATCCGGATTGGGTTTGTGTTATCCCGTTGGATATCCAGTCGGCATGGTTGCACAAATTAAAAATGTGAATACACCGCAAGAGCAAATTATTTTGTCACCTATGGCGCATTTAGATCAAACAGAGCAAGTTTTATTAGCATGGCCGAATAAAACAAAATTATCTCAAGAAGTGCAGGCGGAGTTGAATGCAACACCCAGCGCAAACGCATCCGGAGTGCCAACGACCACAGCTACTACCACTGCCACAACGACAAGTACAAATGCTGCAACGAAAAAAGCTACCGCAAAAATCAGTTCTCACTCACCTACACACTTAACACAGCAAAAAACGGTGAAAAAAACATGATACCCACCCAAAAAACAAATTTTTTGCTCATCATATTGTCTTTTTTAATCGGCATTATTCTAACAATCATGCCATTACCGCAATCTTTAATTTGGTTTCGGCCACAATGGTTGTTTGCCATTTTGTTATTTTGGGTTATTACATCACCGGCGCAATGCGGGATTATATTAGCGTGGATTGTGGGTATTTCGACGGATTTAATGACAGGAACGCCACTGGGCGAACACGCGATTGTTTTTGTATTTCTCGTTTATATTATTTTAAAATGCCATTCAGCGATCGTGCATTTTCCCCTGATACAACAAGCCAGTTTAATGGCAGTTTTGGTTGTATTGAGTGCGCTATTGCAAGGTTTTATTTTGGGTATGGCGGGTCACACGACACACGTCACACTGTATGCATTATCTGCTATTACAACAGCAATATTTTGGCCATTGCTATATAAAATATTAGATAAAATGCGGCCAAAGGCATATTTACATTAAACGTTCACAAAAATCAAAGGATCGCTGAACACAACGTTTCTGCTGGCTATATAGTTTAGAGGCCGAGCGATAGCGAATGCGAAAGGTAGGTCGAAGATGGATTATTCTGCAGGCTTTCGCATTTGCTCACGCGCGGCTTCTCAACTGTATGATCAGCAAATGCGTCACGCACAGTGTTTTTTTGATTCTTGTGAACGCTTAAGTCAATGGCAGTGATCACCACTGGGGTTTTATAACAATACTCGTACCTGTTTGGGAGTAAGGGCATTGACTCGATGGAAGTGCTTTTCCGTTCTTATCGATGTAAATATTTCCACAAGGGCAATAGAGTATCATAGATATTTCTTTCGGAGGTGATGTCACTATAGTGCAGGTTGCCGAATTGGGCAGATTTTTTAAGAAAAGAAAACCCCGCGTGTGTTTACTGAATGACCCGCCGCGAGGACAGGTCACATTGGAATTGGCGCCAGGCGTATAAGAGGGACATTGAAGACTTGCGAAAGTTCCATAGAATAAAACTGATAATTTAAAAGATGTTGCTCCGTAAGCTGTGATTATACAGCCGGTTAAAATAAATAAACTCAAAAAAAGTAAACGTTTCATGATATTATCTCCCTCAATAATCATTTCTAAAGACTTAACCTTAGTATAGCAGATAAATACATGAGCACAGACTGGCTATCCATCTCCGAAACACAACTCGAATCCGCCCTTGGCAGCGCATTTGGTCCCAATATTGACGCAGCTGATTTGTATTTACAGCAATCCGAAGATGAAAGTTGGGTGCTCGAAGATGGTATCGTCAAAGAAGGCAGTTTTAGCATTGATCGCGGATTTGGTTTGCGTGTGATGAGTGGTGAAAAAACAGGATTTGCGTATGCTGATCAAATTGAATTGTCTGCTATTTTGGATGCTGCCAAATCAGCACGAAGCATTGTCAATTCGGGGGGTGTTGCGTTAATAAAATCTCAGTCAAAAATTACCGTCCCGCAATTATATCCCGCATTAAACCCATTAATTATTACCAAAGACGCCGATAAAGTAGCGTTTTTAAAATCGCTGGATGTGTTGGCGCGAAAAATGAATTCTCGTGTTAAACAAGTGATATTAAGTTTATCGGGTTCGCATGAAGTGATTATGGTGATAAATACCATGGGCACATTGGCAACCGATGTCAGGCCGCTGGTGCATTTTTCTGTGCGTATTATTGTGGAAGAAAACGGGCGTTTTGAATCTGCATCCGCCGGTTGTGGTGGTCGTGACAGCTATGATTGCGTTATGAAAAATGACGTAGCCATCGATCAAGTCACACGCGCTGTGCAACAAGCGCTACGTAATTTAGAAGCCATTCCGGCACCCGCAGGATCATTTCCGGTTGTGTTAGGGCCTGGTTGGCCTGCCGTTTTATTTCACGAAGCAGTGGGGCATGGTTTGGAAGGTGACTTTAATCGCAAAAAAACCTCTGTTTTTAGCGGAAAAATAGGCGAAAAAGTAGCATCGAATTTATGTACCGTGGTAGATGATGGCACGATTGTGGGTCGTCGCGGTTCACTCAGTGTGGACGATGAAGGAACGCCATCACAAAAAACAATATTAATTGAGAATGGGATCCTCAAGAATTATATGCAAGACAATTTAAATGCGCGATTAATGAAGTCACACTCAACAGGCAATGGTCGTCGTGAATCTTATGCAAGTTTGCCGATGCCACGTATGACAAATACGTATTTAATGCCTGGAAAAAGCGCGCCAGAAGAAATAATCGCCTCTGTCTCAAGCGGCATTTACGCCGCGGATTTTTCAGGCGGCCAAGTGGATATTACTTCGGGTAAATTTGTATTTACAGCATCCGAAGCCTATTTAATTGAAAATGGAAAAATAACACGACCCATCAAAGGTGCAACATTGGTAGGGAGTGGTCACGAAGTTTTAAATAAAATTTCGATGGTTGGTAATGATTTAAAGTTAGATTCTGGTATTGGTAATTGCGGAAAAGCAGGACAAACAGTGCCGGTAGGTGTTGGTCAGCCGACGTTGAAGATTGAATCGATGACGGTGGGTGGTGTCGAAGGATAACACTGCCAGCACCCTCTTAAACCACAACAAGGATACGTTATGCCTCGCATGCCATTAATCAATCCAGCAAATCCAAAACAAGATGCACTGGCACTTTCTGAATTACTTACAAAATTAAGATCCTCATTGCCTGAAGATGATTTTGATATCGTGTCATTCGATTATTTCGATCGCCTCAACGCTGACATTGAAAACGATCGAATCACACCCGAGGGTTTTTTTGATAATGACACAGTAAAAACCGCAATCACCGCACTTCAAAAACAAAACCACACCTTTTTTTTCGAATTACTTCGCATTGTTTATAATCAACCGCACACTTTTTCCAATTATGAAAAAATATTTTTTAACTTAAGTATTGCTGCGGTATTGGCAATGTCTCCTATATTGGCTCACGAGTTTTTTACCGTATTTATTAATGGAAAACCCCAACTCGAAGCAACGGGGGAAGCGTTGCAAGATTATTGCACGACAGGTTTAGCGCCATACGTGATAAATATTTGTAGCACGCTCGGTGATGGCATGACTGCGGTATTTGATATGAATAGGAAAACAAACGCTTCGACTTTTCCTGCTTCCCAAGGCGTTGTTTCAGATCCTATTCATGGTCCTGTTCCAGGCAATGTGTTGCATACTATTGCGAGCTTGGTTGATCCGATCGCCTGGCGTGATTTTTTTACCTGCACGCAATCTAATAATACCATTCAAATGGTGGGGCATGCGTATCATGGTTCATTATCGTCGGCGGTCGTAAAAGCCAGTGATGGATTTCCGGTTATGCTCAGTAATTTTTCTTCACTACCCGATCCTCTGTTGGGGAATGTGTCAGAGGTTTTGATCGCAGGATTTATAGCGCTTTTTTGTATAAAAATTCAAAACGGTGGTTACAGTATTATTACCGATTTGTTTAATATAGCTTATGGTCACTTCGATGGATTCCCACGCGTTGCAGAAACGTTTGAAAAAAACGAGGATATTTTTGCGAGTGTGTCTGGTGTTTTAACGGGCGTGGCATTGCTCGCGTTTTTTGTTTTGAATTGCATTAAAATGTTATCAAAATGGCAAGCGTCCAACGAAGCGCGACAAGCATTCTATGATACCAGGCAAGTGTGTGCGTTATATAAAAAATACGATCAAAGCGCTGAGGTTGATGATTTAAGAGATTCAGCTCATCAACGATTAGAGATAGCTTAAAAATCTGTTGAGTTCTTTACTGAAGCTTCGGTTAAATCAGATTCTTGCGTGTCTTGCGAAAACTCCCGCTGCGTAACTTTATCTCCGACAGATTTCCCTATAAACTCGATTCCGCAGTTTTTTGTCATTAATCATGAATCAGAAAAACACTGCGCATGACGCATTTGCTGATCATACAGTTTAGAGGCCGAGCGTTAGCGAATGCGAAAGTCTATTCAAAGCAGTGTACTCCACGCAGGCTTTCGCATTCGCTAACGCTCGGCTTCTAAACTATATATCCAGCAGAAACGTTGCGTTCAGCGATTCTTTGATTTTTGTAAACAATGACAAAAAACTGCGGAATCGAGTATAAATCGAGACGCATTGTTCGTCGTCATGTGCGGCAATTGCGCTCTATCAAGACATGTTTGCAGATAACGTGTCGCATTTTTAACAGACTCATTAATGTAATTAGCCGCCTCTACAGTATGTGGTCTTTCTGCTTGCCCTATTTTATAAAAAGCAGCGCGTGCATCGTTGCTCGGCGGATTCTATGTATGAATCACGCATTCAGCAATAAGCGAAAAAAACCTGGTAGGGCATCATTAATTCCACGGGTATTGTACGACACATCGAATATTCAAATTCATTTTGGGTCATAATTTCAACGCAGTTTCTTCATCTCGCAGCGTAAACACTTCTACGCCATTATCGGTAACACCCATCGTATGTTCCCATTGCGCCGATAAACTGTGATCTTTCGTGGTGACTGTCCAGCCATCAATTTTATTTAATTTTACATCGCGTTTTCCCGCATTAATCATCGGTTCAATCGTAAATGTCATACCAGGTACAATTTCAATGCCGGTATTGGGTTTTCCGTAATGCAATACTTGCGGATCTTCGTGAAATATTTTTCCGATGCCGTGTCCACAATATTCGCGCACAACAGAATAACGATTTTTTTCAGCGTGTTCTTGAATCGCAAAACCAATGTCGCCTAATTTTACACCGGGTTTTACCATGCGAATAGCGAGATACAAACATTCTTGTGTGATCTCTACTAATTTTTTTGCGAATGGTTTTACCTCGCCTACAAAAAACATTTTGCTGGTGTCGCCGTGATAGCCATCTTTAATGACGGTGACATCGACGTTTACAATATCCCCATTTTGCAGGGGTTTATCGTTGGGAATGCCATGACAGACGACATGATTGATGGACGTGCAAATTGATTTTGGAAATCCTTCATAATTTAAAGGTGCGGGAATGGCGTGTTGCACTTGCGTAATATAATTGTGACAAATGTCATTTAATTCATTGGTTGTCACGCCGGGTTTGATGTACGAACCGATCATATCGAGCACTTGTGCGGCTAATTTCCCCGCAACGCGCATTTTGGCAAATTCTTCCGGTGTTTTAATTGTTATGCTCATAAAAATAATCGTGAGAGTTGTGATAAGAATGAGTTCTATGGTATAAAGCGTGGCTGTAATAAGCAATTACTTAATTAACAAATACTCACGACTATCAACAAGTGTTTTAGGGTGTTTACGTTCGCGTAAATTAAAACACGGGATATTCGGGCGGATAACCCTTAAAAGAGAGCACTATGACTGTATCTATTTCTATGCAACAAATGTTAGAAGCGGGCGTACATTTCGGCCATCAAAAACGTTTCTGGAATCCTAAAATGGCGCCATTTATTTATGGCGAACGTGAAAAAACACACATTATTAATCTTGAAAAAACATTGCCAAAATTTCGTGAATTATTAGAAACGATCGCGCAAATTACTTCAAAACGCGGCAAAGT
>JABDDR010000042.1:5195-8055 GCA_013287505.1 Gammaproteobacteria bacterium | reverse complement strand
CTGTTTCACCTTTTGGTGGCGTTTCAAGTACTTTATGCGAAACGAAAATCTGATGCGTTTTACGGTCAAACGTAACGATTTTCACGTCAACTTCTTCACCTACTTTCAGCTCTTCTTGCAAATCTTTAACGCGATCGTAGCTGTAATCAGCAATGCGCAAAATACCAGTCAATTCTGCATTTAATTGCAGCGTCGCTTGTTTTGCAGACACTTCATTGACTTTCGCTTTGATTACCGCATTTTTATCCAATCCTTCAAAATGTGTTTCTTGAGGATCATTTGATAATTGTTTGATTCCCAAAGAAATACGTTCGCGTTCTGGATCAATGGCTAAAATAACTGCTTCCACGGTGTCGCCTTTTTGGAAGGCACGCACAGCTTGTTCGCCTGCTTCTGACCAAGAAATATCAGATAAATGCACCAATCCATCGATACCGCCATCCAAGCCGATAAACAATCCGAAATCCGTAATTGAGCACACAGCGCCTTTCACTTTCTCACCGACTTGGTGTTTGCTTGAAAATTCTGCCCATGGATTTGCTTTGCATTGCTTAACGCCCAACGAAATACGACGTCGATCTTCGTCAATTTCCAAGATAATCACTTCGATTTCTTCGTTTAAATTAACGACTTTGCTTGGGTGCACATTTTTGTTTGTCCAATCCATTTCTGACATGTGAACCAAACCTTCAACGCCTTCTTCTAATTCAACAAAGCAGCCGTAATCAGTAATGTTAGTGACTTTACCAGTGATACGTGTACCTGCTGGATAACGTTTCGCCACATTATGCCAAGGATCTTCACCCAATTGCTTTAAGCCTAATGAAACACGTTGTTTTTCACGATCGAATTTCAATACTTTGACTTTTAATTCTTGACCAACAGACAATAATTCACTCGGATGCTTGACGCGTTTCCAAGCCATGTCTGTGATATGCAACAATCCGTCGATACCACCCAATTCAATAAATGCACCGTAATCAGTAATATTTTTCACGATACCGATGACTTCTTGACCTTCTTGCAATTCCTCTAAACGAGACATGCGTTCAACGCGTGACTCTGCTTCCATAACAGCACGACGTGAAACAACCACGTTATTGCGTTTTTTGTCCATCTTAATGACTTTGAATTCTAATTCTTTGCCTTCCAAATAACCGGGGTCACGCACTGGTTTTACATCAACCAATGAACCAGGCAAAAATGCACGGATATCACCTAAATCAACCGTAAAGCCACCTTTTACGCGTTCGGTAATCGTACCCATAATAATCGTTTGCGCTTCAAATGTTTTTTCTAATTGTGTCCAAGCACGCGCGCGCATTGCTTTTTCATGTGACAAACGTGTTTCACCGAAACCGTTTTCAGCGGCTTCTAAAACAACTTCGACCATATCGCCGACATTGACTTCTTCGTTTTTGAATTCCGCTAGGGGAATAGGACCTTCTGATTTTAAGCCCACATTGACGATGACAAATTCGGAATCAATTGCAACAACCAATCCTTCCAATAATGCGCCATGACGCATATCAACATTTTTTAAACTTGCTTCGAATAATTGTGAAAAATTTTCTGTGTGTTCTACCATTGTATTTTTTAAACTCGTGTTAATTTAATATTTGCTTTTAAATGCATTGCACATTTAAAAACCCCGTTTACCCATCACAGATTGCACATGCTGCAACACCAATTGCATCACAGACTCAATGGTCATGTGTGTTGTGTCAATTGATATCACATCATCCGCAGGTTTGGCTGGTGCGATGGTGCGATTCATGTCGCGCTCATCACGCACAGACAGTTCTCTGTGAACGTCCGCGAGGCTAACATGCTTGCCTTTATTTTTCAACTGATTATATCGACGATTGGCGCGTTCATCTAAACTCGCCGTCACATAAAATTTGAGCATTGCATCAGGAAACACCACCGTTCCCATATCACGACCATCAGTGACAAGACCCGGAGATTGCCGCATCTCACGCTGCCGATCTAAAAGTGCTGCTCGCACAAGCGGAATCGCAGAGGTAATCGACGCCATTTGACCACACGCCTCACCCCTAATCTCATCAGTAACGTCGTGATTATTGCAAAATATGGCTGCTTCATCACCAATTTCAGGCACTTGCATTTCAATGCTAATGTTATTTATCAGATTTTTAATGGCGGCATGATCAACCGGATCAATCTTGGCATTCAGAACAGCCCAACCAATAACGCGGTAAAGTACACCACTATCTAAAAAATGCCAGCCTAATTTTTTTGCTAATATTTGCGCGATTGTGCCCTTGCCCGAACCAGAGGGGCCGTCGATTGTAATAACAGGGATTACAGACATATTTTCATTCCTACAAGATTTGCTAACTCTAAAAAATTGGGAAATGACGTTTTTATAAAATCACAATGATCAATAGAAATATCATTTTTAGCCACATGTCCCGCCACTGCAAACGCCATGGCAACACGATGATCACCCATACTATCCACACGCCCACCCTGAAAAACTTGGTCACCAAAAATCAATAGACCATCATCGTATTCGATGGTTTTTACACCCAATTGATCAAAGCCATTTTTCATAGCAGCAATCCGATCGCTCTCTTTTATACGCAATTCTTTTGCACCCCGCAATACCGTGTTTCCTTGCGCACAAACAGCGGCAATAAAAATCGCTGGGAATTCGTCAATAGCGTTTGCAACAAGAGATTGTGGAATATCAATGCCACGAAGCGGCGCATATGTTACGCGAATATCAGCTACTGGTTCTAATCCAAAAAATTGATGATTGGGTGTAAAAACCATCGAATACGATGATGGTCTATTGATTTTTGGTGACCAAGTTTTTCAGGGTGGGCGTGTGGAT
>JABDDR010000042.1:0-5185 GCA_013287505.1 Gammaproteobacteria bacterium | reverse complement strand
TGCGCCCATGCGTTTTAAAATCTCTATTATTCCAGTGCGAAATGGATTAATTCCCACTTCGCGAATAATCAAATCAGCATTTTTAGTGATCGTGGCAAGCACGATAAAAAATGCTGCAGCTGAAATATCACCAGGGATTTTGAAATCACCCCCTTTGAAAAAGGGGGTCGATGAACGTAGCGAATCAGGGGGATTTTCCAGCATTTTCTCCGTATGATCACGCGTTTTTATTTTTTCTTTTACCAGCGTTTCACCTTGTGCGTATAAACCCGCCAACAAAATACCTGATTTGACTTGCGCACTCGGAATCAATAATTCGTAATGAATCCCCTGCAATTTTTGATTACCCGTTATTTCAATAGGTGCCGTATTACTCGGAGATAAGCCTATTTTCGCACCCATTAATCGCAAAGGTTCTGCGATGCGCAACATGGGACGCTGCATTAATGAATCATCACCCACTAACACAGCATCAAATTGCTGCGCGGATAACAAACCCGTTAGCAAACGCATCAACGTGCCAGAATTACCGCAATTTATGGGATTTTTTGATGGTTTTAATCCATGCAACCCAACGCCATGCACTTCAATATGTTCTTTTTTTTCAATAACCACGCCCAATGCTCGCATCGCATCGATTGCACTTAAAACATCAAGCCCCAAAGAGCAATTCGCAATCGTTGTGATGCCCTGCGATAAGGCAGACAAAATAACCGCGCGATGCGAAATAGATTTATCGCCAGGCATTTTTATCTCACCCGAAATATCTTGCGACGGTGTTATTTTGAATGTTTGGGACGACAAAGAAATACACTCCAATATTGTAACGTGATTTAATCACAGATATGATAAAAAAACTAAGCTTGTGACACGGAGGTCTATGACAATGCGTCGAATCATTTTTTTATTATTTCAAACTGTACTTTTACTCCTTTTTTCATATACGCCCATCGTATTTGCAGATAACACCATCGGCGTTCCGATTTTGGTTTATCACAATTTTGATCCATCAAAACGCGGCAGCATGACGATCTCGACGAGAAAATTTGAATCACAAATGCAATGGTTGAAGGTCAATGGTTACACGATTATCCCTTTGATGAAGCTCGTGGATTATTTGCAAGGAAAATTGACTGCATTACCGCCGAAATCAATTGTTATTACAGCGGATGATGGACGCGAATCCGTTTATAAATATATGTTGCCGATCGTACGCAAATATCAAATCCCCGTCACATTATTTATTTATCCTGAAGTCATCTCTCATGCTTCTTATGCGCTGACTTGGGATCAATTAAAAGGGCTGCAAAAAACGGGATTATTTAGCGTTGAAGGACACACCTATTGGCATCCGAATTTTAAAGAAGAGAAAAGACATCTGTCTGAAGAGGCTTATCAAAAGCTCGTTCACGTTCAATTATTCAATTCAAAAGCCATATTAGAAAAAAAATTGGATACTCCTATTACTTTATTAGCATGGCCATTCGGTATTTATGATAATTACCTTGAAAATGAAGCGAAAAAAGCGGGATATGCAATGGCGTTCAGTATTCATTGGGGTAATGCCAATCGCGCAAAACAAGTGATGGCTGAGCCACGTTATATGATGGTGGAAGATCAAAGTATGAAAACCTTTGAAGCGATTGTTGAGGGTCGCGTGCAGGGAAAGAAAAACTAAGCCGCTACTGCTGCACGCGCCGTCGATCTATTAATGATGGCCTGTAAAAACAACGCGACACTGGAGTCGAGATGATTGGTGGAAATAGTGCTGCACAGCATTTCCACCGGATCTTTACCTTTATTGTGAATTTCATTTATTAATGTACTCATATGCGCTGATAATTGTTGCACGTTTTCTGATGCGTTGATTTGTCCGACAATAATTGCAATTTCTGGCACATCAGCAAGTGGAGTTGTAAATAGGCCTGTCCAATTCGTAGAAATCTTTATTTTTCGCAAGGCCGCATTCAGGGTCTCTACAAGTTTATTGCGCGTATGTTCAAACGCAGCGCGCATGAAATTGTCTGTAATCTCAGTGACACGTTCCATGTAGCTATTCTCTGATTGGTCCATCCCGCAGGCATGTGCAAGCATTTTTAAGCAAGCATCTACTTTAGCGACACAGTTTGTTGTTGCTTCAGCAATCTCATCTTTTTTGCTTTCCAGATTAAATAAATTACCAGTGGGTATAGCTGTTTCTGCAGAATCAGTCGTATTAAGATAGCGTTGCGTGGATACGTAATTAAATCCTTCTCGTTCAGATTCGAGCGCGTTCATAATGCGCTGGACATTATGTTCCAATGCGTCCACCAATTCTTCGCAATAAGATCGACACCGTTTTTGATATTGCGTTAATGCACCCTCATAAACCTGACGTTGTTTTGGTGTAATACAAGGTATGTTGTGATAGCGACGCCAAATATCCAGCTGCATAGAAAGTTTGTGCAAGCACTCGCCTGCATTTTGCAGTGAAAAATTTTCTTCTATCATGAGCTGTTGGAATTCTGCTGACGTGCCATCAAACGCTGCAGACAATGAACGATGCAAGTCGACTTCGCTCGTCATATCTGTGAGACGATCTCTCAATGCGGTCACTTGATCAAATAGCGTATCGAATAATTGCGGATCGCGTTCCAGCGTTTTAATACCGCTATCCAGTGATTTTAATAAATCCAGCGAATCAACTGTTAGGGTGCATTGAGACAATGACGACTCAAGCGCTTGAATTTTTTGCGCTTGTTCTGCGTGTAATACCTTTGTTTTAGCGTGCAAAATGGCGCGATCAAGTTTACAAAAAAATGCGGCGTGACCGATGGGTTGGGATGCTTTTATTTTTTCAATAATGGGCTTGAATCTGTTTTCAACATCATTTAAAAAGACCTGTAGTTGATCAGGCTGCATGTTAACATCTTCCAGTGCGGTGCATAGTTGATCGTATAATTCACGTTCGGGATCTGATAGGAAATCTAGCAACAGAAATTTTTTGATGATAAGTTGCGATGATGAATTGATCGCACGTAATTTAATGAAGAGATACTGACACAAATCATAAACATCCATTTTAGAAGAAATGACATTCATATCCACCTGCAACTTGTTGTGCGCATCAATCGACAAAATACCTTTAGCGATCAGTCGAATAAAATAGGTATTAATTAAATCATCGGGATCGTGCTGCCCGATTTGATTCAATAATTGCTGACCACCATTTTGTAAAAATATATCTTTTGCAATTGTTACCCGATCCTCAGACGCAGATAATTCCAGTGCATCTTCTTCTTTCAAATCTTGTATGCAATGCACAATGCGCTCATTTAATTGTTCATCTGTTTGTGATCTAAATATACGTACGCGTTCAGCGCGAGGATCTTCATCACGGAGCGGTGATAATCTTGCGCCCAGTGGAGAGTGTAGATTTACAGTAAGTTCAGGTAATGCATGCTTTAACAAGTTACTCATTTCTGTGCGGCCACCACAGAGTGTGTCGAGTGTTTCATCTGTGATTGGCGAGAGATTTTCAGTTAACTTGCTTTGGATCTCGATGAGGTTTTCTCGAATTTTTCCGACAATTTTATCCATTTCAATAAGCGCAACGCAGACCACGTCACCATAAGATTGATTGATCAAGCTAAGCGAACGACAGTGGACAACGCGCGTTGCAGCAGATGCTTCACCGTTATTTGGAATAGTCTGTTTCAGCAGCGTCACGGAAAATTGCAATAAGCCATTAATCACCGTATGTAATTGCGCGAGAGAAACGGTATTGTTTTGATTCCCATCCATGATGCGACGCGCTTCTTCGCATAAAATCATCATAGTGGTGATGGACAACATCATCTGATCAGCCGGTGTCAAAATAGCGGGTAATTGCAATGCTTGACAGCGTGACTGTAAAGTTTCAGTTTGATAATTTTTTACTGCAAATTCCTGATTATTGTGATTCCATTCTGCGCTGAATAAATCTCTTTTTGCATCCGATTGGTTAGATGTGGTAATGACAAATTGTCTCAAGTGTGTTGATAGTTGAGTGACTTGATTGCTCAGCGTTACGATAGTCTGATAAGCCGATTTTTTTTGGTCTGCGCGCGCCTGTGCAATAATGCAATCAACTTCCTGCTGTATCGTGCTGCACAACGCAACACGTCCCGTTTCAAACTGCGCAAAAGATTGTGCGATGCGATTTAAAAATGTTGCGGTGCGTTGTTGGGCTGGACCTTTTTTAAAATTATTTAATAAGTTTTTTAATTGCGCTTCTAATTCATCAAATGCATCTGCCGCTTCTTGACCGGGTGTATTTTTTAATTCGCGCATCATGCCTAAAAACACTTGAAGGTAATTATCCAGAATGATGACGTAGGCTTTTTCTTTGTTCATCGCAGGATGTGTTGCATAGTATTCGTCAATCGCTGTAAGTGCATTGGCTACAAATCCAAAAACATCTTCTTGTACAGCAGCACATTGCGACAAAGGATTTCTGATTTGTATGGCTTGCCAACCAGTTTGCGTGCCATTACCAACAAGAGGAACGCCATCAGATTGGATGCGTGCCAAACCACAACGGGGGGACAGTTTTTGAAATAGCGCCTTCAATGCAGGATTGTGAAATTCAATGCGGTCATGTAACCAGGCTTCAACACAGACGCATACATCCTCACCGTCGCGTTGCGATAACACACCAGATGCCAGCGCAAAATTGCGACTTTCAATGTCGCGCACTTTGCTTGTCACAGCATTATTAATAGCAGACGCAGCAAATTGAGCAGCTTCACGACCATGTTTGACGGCAAAACCCAGAGCGAGCGTTTCAAGTACTGGCATCGATGATTTCCTCAGGAAAACGAAAGAGCCTCGATCATACGCGTCGCAGATTAACAAAAACTTAACTTAAATACGGTTTTCCACAGTTTTTTAATTGACGTACATTTGCGAAAGATTGCCATTAGAAAACGGCTCTTTCACCTCCCACTCCGACTTTTCTCAATGTCGATACACACTTTTTTGAATCAGCAATTCTACAATTTGAATCGCATTCAGCGCTGCACCCTTTCGCACATTATCCGCCACAATCCATAAATCCAAGCCATTTTTATGCGAAATGTCATTGCGAATACGGCCCACAAAAACAGCATCATGATCGGCTGCGTTGGTAACCGGTGTCGGATAATCATCACCATCAATAACCACT
>JABDDR010000041.1 GCA_013287505.1 Gammaproteobacteria bacterium | reverse complement strand
ATTTACAAAACTATCGTTAAAACAACGCGCCCATACTTCTCAAGATATTTACGCGTTGGGTATTTTATTGTGGGATATGTTTTCACTATTTTTAGCGCAACATAATAGTGCGCTATCTAATTATAGAACAAGAGAGATAATACATTATGTCAAAATAAATTTAACGCATGAGATACCATCATTGCGTTGGCCGATTTCTAAAGCAATTTATATGCTATCTGTTGCTTTTTTTTCGCAAATATCACATGTTTTGTGGCACGCGCGCGATGTTAATTTGGATCACTCAAACAGTGTTAATGATGCATGGCATGCATCGACATTATCCGCTATTTTACTGCGTACACACGAGCTTGAAACGGAACAACAGGTGCTTCAGGAAAAGAAGCAAAAATCATTACGAAAAGAACATAAAATAAAAGGATTAAAGCAATTACGCTCTGACATTCAAGTCCGCCCTGATTTTTTTAACAACCGGTTATCAGATATAAAATTAAATTTTCCCGACTTAACGTCGGGAATTTTTTCTCAAAGAACGAAAACAATGCTTGACGAATTAACAGAATTCGCAACAGTGTTTCATTGATGATTAACTCATTTTTGCGCTCTACTTTCTTCTTACCATATGCATAATAAGCGAGACCACAAATAACACGAGGAAAATAAAAAAAAGAATTTTTGCAATGCCTGCAGCTTGTACTGCAACACCACCAAATCCAAGAAATGCAGCAATAAGTGCAATAATCAAAAATGTGACGACCCAACCCAACATAGCTCAACTCCTTTTGTTACCATGACAATTGATTTCACTTTTTTAGTCTAGCATGGGTTAATTGAACAATACAAAGTCTGCATAAAGCGTCATACCCAGACTGTAGGACAATGGCAATTTATTATGTTTTAATATAAAAAAATACAGGCAAAATCTTATGAAACTTGATCTGCATGTTGCGAATCCTGAAAAGCCGAGCGTTGGAACAATTATTTGGATGCATGGCTTAGGCTCAAATCATCGTAATTTTGACGATTTAGTTGAGGCATTTTGGCGTGATGATGGAATACCGCTTCGCTTTATTTTTCCTAATGCACCTGTGCGTTTAGTAACCATTAATCATCATATGCCAACCCGCGCTTGGTATGACCTGTATAGTATTACAGACGTAGATCGTGAAGATAAAGCAGGTATTTACGCATCAGAATCCGCTATTACGCAAATTATCCAGGATGAAATAAACCAGGGCGTTAACCCAAAAGATATTTTACTGGCGGGATTTTCACAAGGTGGTGCAATTGCGTTGTATGCAGGCTTACGTCAAACACAACCAATCGCGGGGATTTTAGCGCTTTCTTGTTACTTGCCATTGCATCAAGAACATCAAGAAAAAGCACATCCCGCTAATTTACACACACCTATTTTCATGGCGCATGGCACACAGGATCCAACATGCCCTTATATTGCGGGAAAAACGTCTTATGAGATTATTTCTCAAACACACAAAAATTCTCAATGGCGAGAATATGAAATAGGTCATGAAATCACACCGTTAGAAATAATTGATATTAAGCGATGGTTGAAGCAAGTTTTTGCAAATCAATGAATAGGTAGTTACTTTCCTTTCCAGATATTCTTTTTCAAAAGAAATACGATAATAAAAAATAGGCCGAGGTAAATAAGTACCTTAATGCCGATTGATTTTCGTTCAGAGGCATGTGGATCGCTGGCATAGACTAAAAAATTGACTAAATCGCGCGAGGTTTCATCAAATTCTTCGGGTGTTTGTGATCCTGCCTGCGTAAGAGCCAATACCTGATAATAATGCGGTAAATGATCGCCAAAAATTGGCGTAATAATTTCTCGCGCCGGTGCTTTTTCTTGCGTGCCTTGCATACCCACAAAAATATCCATCATCAGGGTGTTTGGTACGAGCAAATTATTAAATCCCGTGGGGCGTGATGGGTCTTTATAAAACGAATGGAAATACGTATACAACCAATCTGCGCCACGCACACGTGCCTCTGAGCTTAAATCAGGTGGTGTCACATTTAATAACCATTCTTTTTGATTAAGAGGCATTTTGTTTGCTGTAATTCCTGCACTATTGGCAAATTTATCGTAAATTAAATATTTTGCGGTGTGGCATGCCATGCAAGTCGATGAAAATAATTTTGCGCCGCGTAGGATAGAGGCTTGATCTGATGTATTGACATTAACGTGTTCTAAAGTAATTGACGGGTCATCGGCAAAAATAGACATACTTAAAAAAAATAATGTGAATAGTAATATTTTTCTTAAGTGCATATTTTTCTCACTCTAAGAGACGCGATGAATCGGCGTCTCTACGGTTTATTCATATTTTGTATAAAACGGCATGGTTAAAAAAAATAAATAATAAATCATCGCAAAAATACGTGAAAAAATAATATTAATATTAGACAAATGGCTTGTGCCGCAAAATCCCAACCCTATAAAGCTGATTACAAAAAATGTTAATGCGATTTTTATAAAAGCACCGCGCTGATGAATGGATTTTAATTTTGATCTATCAAGCCATGGTAAAAAAAATAATATTGCGATCGCGCCAGCTGCCAAACTAACACCCATTAATTTATTTGGAATAGCACGCAATATCGAATAATACGGCGCCAAATACCATGGCGGCGAAATATCTAATGGCGTAACCACTGGATTAGCTGGCAAAAAATTTTCAGATTCTAAAAAGTAACCATGCATGGTAGGCGCAAAAAATACAATCAAAAAAAATAAAAATAAAAATGCAATCACGCCTGATAAATCTTTAATGGTGTAATACGGATGAAAGGGAATTTCTTTAACATTATCTTTTCCTGTCGGATTATTCGAACCCACGCGATGTAATGCAACAATATGCGCCCATACTAAAAAAATCAGCACGAGCGGAATTGCGATGACATGAAATGCAAAAAAACGATGTAGTGTAACGCCAGATACGTTGTAATCACCCTGCAACCAAATCACGACTTGTTTTCCAATGAAGGGAATCACCGAAAATACGGTTGTTAACACTTTAATTGCCCAGAATGACATTTGTCCCCATGGCAACGCATAACCACTCGCCGATTCAATGATCAAAACCACATAAAGTAACATGCCGATGATCCACAATAATTCTCGCGGTGCTTTAAATGAGCCATACATTATGCTGCGATACATATGGCAATAAATCACAATGAAAAATGCGTTTGCGCCGACCGCATGCATATATCGCAACAACCAACCATAAGGCACATCACGCATAATATGTTCTAGAGAAGAAAATGCATCAGCTGATGTTGGTGTATACACCATCGCTAACCAAATACCCGTGATAATTTGATTGACCAAAACAACCAGCGAAAAAACACCGAAAAAATACCAGAAATTTAGATTTTTGGGTGTGGGATATTTTGCAGCGTTTTTGTTCCAGATTTCTTGAAATGGAAAACGCGCGTTAAGCCAAGCGATGAATTTTGTCATGACGTCTCTACGGTTTATCTGATCCAATCAAAATTTCATCATCGCTCAGATACACATACGGCGGTACTTCTAAATTAATGGGTGCAGGCACATCTTTAAAAACACGACCCGCTAAATCAAACTTTGATCCATGACAGGAACAAAAAAATCCACCTGGCCAATTGGGTGTTACTGAATGCGGATCAGGACGATAAGTGGGTGTGCAACCCAAATGCGTGCATACGCCAACTAAAATTAAATGCAGCGGTTTTCGTGAACGATAAATATTTTGCGCGTAAGAGGGCTGTTGATCAACTTCAGAATTCGGATCGCGCAATAAAGAGGTGTCTGTATTGAGTGAAGCAAGTGCGACATCGCCACGCGCAATAATCCATACAGGTTTTCCGCGCCATATCACAGTGAGTTGATCACCGATTTTCATACCAGATACTTTGACACGAACAGGACCGCCGGCAGATATTGTTTCATCACTTGGCATTAATGATGCAACAAAAGGAACACAGGCTGCTGCAACACCTATCGCCCCCATTGCGGACGCTGCACCGGTTAAAAAATCTCGACGTTTTTGATCAATTGAATCATCCTGATTCATATTTTTCCGTATATCCCATTCGGATTATTGGATATTCACACTTGTCGCATTCGCCAATTGCTGCAAACGAATATTCGCTAGTTGCGCTGCGGTTGAGCCTGGATAATCTTTACGGATTTGTGTGAACTCGCTCCGCGCTTCATCCACCTGACCTCTCGCTGCATGAATCATAGCTATCTTTAATTTCGCATCAGGCACTTTGCTGGATTTTGGATAATCTGTGACAACTTCTTGAAATTGTTTTGTCGCAATATCATATTTTTGATGCATCAATGCAATTTCACCCATCCAAAAATGCGCGTTTACTGCAAAACGACCTCTTGGATAATCGGTTAAGTAGGTTTCGAATTCTGTTTGCGCCGCATTAAAATGTTTGTTAGATAATGAACGGAACGCTTTGTCATAAGTATCTGCGTCACTGAGCGATGGTGTCTTTGGTTGATCTGGTAAAGCAATGGATTGGTCTGCTTGATTTGACGAACTGTTGTCACTGACTGGGTTGGATTGCGCTAATTGATTTTGTTGTTTGCTATCAGAATTGTTGTCATCGGTATTATTTCTATTAACAAAAACCGGTGATGAATTCTTTGTTGCAGCGCTATCGGGTTTCGAATCATCCGATGCTGATCCGCTGACGCTATTATTTGTATTTGTATTATCGCTTACTTGTGGAAGTTTACTTTTTTGACCGCCTAACTGCGAAATTTGCTGTTCTAAATCCTGATAATATAATTTTTGCTGATCAGTAACGGTTTTTAAATTATGTTGCGCAACTTCAAGCTGACCTTGCAACTGTGCATTTTGTTGCTGCAAATCTGTAATTTGCTGAGGCAAATTCATTTGATTGTAGTTGGATATCTGTTGCTCTAAACGTGCAACACGTTTTTTAACTGAGCCTGATGGTGCAGGCGCGGACTCTTCTTGCATCGGTGTTGATGATTGATATGTATTCGTTGGTTGCGCATTATTGGATTGATTGCCAACAGGCTGCCAAGAACTGGAGCTAGAATTAGAATTGGTATTGGAAGAGACAGGCTGCCATGAGCCGCCTGTCACTGTTTCAGCTTGCGTACTGACTGTCTCTTGCTGCTGCTGTGCATCCACAACAGGCGCTTCATGCGCAAAAATCGCGCTCGAAACACCGCACACCATAATTGCAGTTAAACACGTCGTACTCAGCTTCATATTATTAGCCTCTTTGTTTATAAATAAAATCAACACGACGGTTCAGCGCCCATGCGTGTTCGTTATTTCCTGGAACGGCAGGATTTTCTTTACCGTAACTAACCATTTGAATTTGATGTGCGTGAACACCTTGTTGTTCCATGATACGTGCAACCGCCTGATCACGACGCCATCCTAACCCAATGTTATATTCACGGCTTCCGCGATTATCTGTATTACCCTCTAAACGTACACGAGCACCCGGATGTGCTGCAATATAATTCGATTGAATTAATAATGCTTTCATATCTGACGAACGAACATCGCTGCTGTTCAGTGAGAAATAGTATGTTTGATTGGATGGTGCACTCAACGAATTGACTTTAAAGCCATCATTCGAACCATAACCACTCGAACTTGTACCATACGCTTGTGAACCCGATGAATTGTCATTCATTGATGGCTTCTTTGAACAGGACGTTAAAAGTAACATACTGCTTGCTGCAACCAATACCACTGTCATTTTCACACACATTTTTTTCATCAACTTTCTCCTTGTAACCCTGTTTATTAACCCTGTAAAAACGGCGACCAAGACGGATCTTGGACGCTGCCTTCTGCGGACGGCAAGCGTAATTTTACGCGTCCATCTGTTGAAACGAGACCTAACACTTCTCGACCACCCAATCTTGTTCCATATAGTATCATTTTTCCATTCGGAGCCAAACTCGGCGAATCATCCTTGCCTGAATTTGTTAAAACAGTCAGTCTGCCCGATGATAAATTTTGTGATGCGATATTGTATCCACTACTGTCTTGATGCAATACAACCAACGTATTGGCATGCGGCGACAAACAAGCACGCGCATTATAATCACCGTCAAAAGTAACACGCGACACTTGCGCATTACTAAAATCATAACGATAAATTTCAGGACCGCCTGCACGATTAGACGTAAAATACAGTGAAGTTCCATCAGGTGACCAGGTGGGTTCTGTGTCGATGGAATAATCATTGGTAATTTGTGTTAAATGTCGCGTTGCCAAATCCATCACAAAAATATTGGGATTACCATCGAGCGTTAACGTCAATGCCATGCGTCGACCATTCGGCGAAAACGCGGGCGCATTGTTCATACCGGGATAACGTGAAATTAAACTGCGCTCACCCGTTGCTAAATTTTGCAAATAAATCGACGCATGATGTCCTTCGAAAGAAACATAGGCTAATTCACGACCATTGGGTGTCCATGTCGGTGACATGATCGGCTCATCAGAATTTAATAATGTTTGTGGATTAAAGCCATCTTCATCAGCAACAACCAATTGGTAATGCGATGGACCTGTATTGTGACGTTGCACTAACACATACGCAATTTTGGTTGAAAAAATACCGGGAACGCCCGTTAATTTTTGATAAATTAAATCGCTGATATGATGCGCCAATCCGCGCAATCCTGCTTGGTTGGACGTAAAGCTTAAGTTTAATAATGGCGCTGAATTATTTTGACCAGTAGTATTGCTTGCACCTGCTTGCGGATATAAATTTAATAACTGAAAAGACACTTCATAATTATTCCCACCAATTTGTCGCACTTGCCCCGTCACTTTATCATTCACTGCTTTTTGATCCGGCGAAACAACGCTGAAATTACCGCTGTTTTGTAAATCATTTGAAATCACTTGTGAAATCGTTGTATTTCCCGGAACATTATTCGTTTGATTTTCAAAAGGTGTAATTGTGATAGGAATAGCGGCATTCAAGCCCTGCGTTAACTCTAAATGAACGGCTGCCTGCACAGCGGATAAAAAAGAAAATCCTGCGATAAACAATACTGTTTTTTTAAAAATAGCCATGCACAAACCTCGTCTTTATCTGAGCAATTATAGTACCCGTTTTATACGCAAAAACAAGCGCATTTTTTCGCCAGTGATTTAATATTCGCTTAATAAATGAGGGGTAAGATTTACTCTGATAAACATTTATACATTTTTAATTTTATTTTTTGGAGGATACAATAATGAGCAGATTTAATACACGGCCGGAACCTGGCTTCATTAGGAACCCTGCCGAAGAAAACCCTGGACAGCTGATACTTCTTAGTTCTCAATTAGCGTATCAACTTTCTACCGCGCAGCGCGACCTACCTCAACCACCAATACCAGTACCAATGGGGCTTGTTGTTACTGCTGGCACATTTTCATCACGCCGTGGCAACACCGAAGCAGCGGCAACGACAGCAACAACCAGCACTGGGATGAATCCTTCCCAAAATCCCTAATCATTCCCCACCGACTGCAAAATCCCCTGCGGGCTCAGCGTTAACACCAGCTGACGAAAATGATTAAACAACGCAGGGTCATGGGGAACTGGCAAAGGAGATGCGAGTGTAATGGCTTGCTGTGCAGATTGATCCAGCGCAGCATCTCCACTACTTTGTATTAATTTCAGTGATAACACCGAACCATCTGGCGCTAAATCAACAGAATATACGCATTTTAATTGACTGTTGATTTGATCGATGTGCCAATTGGATTGAATCGCCGCTAAAATTTCCGCTTTATATTTATCAATGGCGCCTTGTTGGGCTTGCGTGACAACGGCTGAAATATTTTTTTGTTCGCTGTTCATTTGTTGTTGCATAAGTTGTTGTTGCAATTTTTTTTGTTCTGCGGCGAGTGCATTTGTTTTTGCGCGCGCTTCCTCAAGCACTTTTTGTTTTTGCGCTTTAGCCAATGCTTTTAATTTCTGTGCTTTTGCTTGCGAGGCTGCTTTCGCCTCTGCTTCTTTAAGTGCTTTTAATTTTTTCGCTTTTATTTCTGCTTGGATTTTTTCTAATTGTTCTGTTTTTAATAGTGCCAATTGATGTTGCTTTTCAATCACCTTTTGTTTTTCAATTTGTTGTTGTTTTACGATCTCTTCCTGTTTTTCGATTTGCTGCTGTTTTTCCATTTTTTCTTGTTTTTCTTGTGCTTCTATCGCCGACTTTTGCTGTTGTTGTGTTTGGTGCACTTCCGTTTGCACGCTCGATTCTGTTACTGCTACAGCATGTAGCGTTTTCGCAGGAGATGACGATGGCGGCATGCGAAACATACTGGCCGCAAAACTAAAAATCAGCACGCACAGCAATATGGCATGCAAAATCACGGCAAAAATAGCAGGTCGACGATAATTTTCAGGTATCTTCATAGCAAATCATTATAACCGCTTTTGTAGCTCTGAAACCACTTGATCGATCGCAATATTTTCAACAGCATCACTCCTACGATGCTTATACTCCACCGTGCCCGCATCGATACCGCGCTCACCAATCACAATACGATGCGGAATACCGATTAAATCCATGGTTGAAAACATAACGCCAGCACGTTCATTTCGATCATCTAACAACACATCAAAACCGGCGGCAGTGAGTTGTTCGTATAATTGCATCGCCAATTCACGCACGCGATAACACTTATGCATTTGCATCGGCACAATCGCGATTTGAAATGGCGCCATAGCATCCGGCCAAATGATGCCGTTTTTATCATTATTTTGTTCAATCGCAGCGGCGACAATTCGTGAAACACCGATGCCATAACATCCCATTTGTGGATGCAATGCTTTTCCATTCTCATCCAACACCGTTAAATTCATCGATTTGCTGTATTTATCGCCCAATTGAAATACATGACCCACTTCAATGCCGCGAGCGAATTTTAATTTGCCTTTTCCGTCAGGGCTATCATCGCCTTCTTTTACAGGCTGTGTTTTCGCTAAATTCTCTGCACGTTCGATATTTGCCGCATAATCACTGCCATCGCTGTAAACAACAATGTCTTCACCCGATTCTGCGAGCACCTGAAATTCATGCGAAAACGCACCGCCAATTTGTCCTGTATCTGCAAATACCGCACGAAAACGCAAACCCAATCGCGTAAAA
>JABDDR010000040.1:9141-9261 GCA_013287505.1 Gammaproteobacteria bacterium | reverse complement strand
AAGATTAAATGAAACGCTGGTTTCTATTAATGAGATTCCATTTACTTGTTGTGATAATGAATATATTTTTATCAAATCTCAAATAAATAAAATAAAAAATACCCGCCTTAAGAATGTGTT
>JABDDR010000040.1:0-9108 GCA_013287505.1 Gammaproteobacteria bacterium | reverse complement strand
CTATCAAGGAAGGTGGCGGAGCAGTTGTTTTTTCGCGTACATTTAATGAAATGATTTTGCAAGATAAATTGATTCATTGGGTTGTTGTTATTGATGAAAAATTACGGGGAATAATTAACATCAGTGATAGTGTGACGGTCTTAACTTTTCCATGGATTAAAAAAAGTCCACTGCATTTACTCTATTGGAATGAAATAGTCCTTCCCAGATTGATTCGTAAAATGAAAATTAATTGTGTTTATTCTCAGATAAATACATTACCTTTTAGAAAATTACCTTGCCCTGCTTATTTATCCGTATTGCATGCTGGTTATTTTTCTAAAGAATTTATTGCTCTGCAATTTAAGTATAATACGTCGATTCGTCAAAGAATCGGCTGGGAGATTCGTAAACGCTGGGTTTTTTCTTCTATTAAAAAAGCGGATAAAGTGACGGTACCCACAAAAGCATTGGGCGATGAAATTATTTCCCAGCTCAATATAAATAAAAAAAATGTGATAACTATCCATCCTGGTGTTGGATTGGCTGAGGGCAAGATTCAGGAAAAAACATCGCGACCAAAAAGTAGTTGGAGAATAGGTTATATTACAAAATATGGCGTTCAAAAAAATTTCGATGTTTTATTTAAGGCGGCCGCTGAATTAAAATCGAATCAAATAAACTTCAAATTAATATTAACGCTCAATGAAAAGCACGCGCCATTTCAACATGTAAAAGCGTTAATTGAAAAATATGATATTGCTGATGTGATAGAAAATCAGGGTGAGTCCACAGAAGAAGTACTGAGAAATTTGTATTTAACCTTGGATTTATTTATTTTTCCATCCTTGTGTGAGTCCATCGGATTTACATTATTGGAAGCGATGCACTATGGTCTGCCAATTATTTCTGCAAATACGCTGAGCAACTATGAGCTTTTAGGAAAAAATGGTGTTTTTTTTCAACCACACAATTCACATGAATTATTTGAAAAAATAATGTCTGTTATGAGAAATGAAAGTAATTATTTAGACATGTCAAAATACAGCACCGAGCGTTCTCAAATTTTTTCATGGAAAAAATCAGCTGAAACCACACTGGATACATTAAGGGTGTTGGAATGAATAATAAACTGATGGTTGTTATTCTTACCTATAACGAAGAAATTCACATTAAACGTGCCATTGAAAATGTATTACATTGGGCAGATAGCGTTATCGTTCTAGATTCTTACTCACAAGACAGTACTGCTGAAATTGCAAAAAATTTAGGCGCTGAAGTTATTTTTCGAAAATTTGATGATTATAAAAATCAACGACAGCACGCAATTGATTATTGTAAAAATTTGACAGAATGGATGTTGTTTTTAGACGCAGATGAGTATCTGTTTGATGAATTAAAAAATGAAATTAAGTTGGCAATAAAACAAAAAAGTATTGCGGGATATTACTTATCACGTCGCTTTATATTTATGGAAAAGTGGATAAAACACGGTGGGTACTATCCTTGTTATTTATTGCGATTATTTCGTCCTGAAACCGCATCCATTAATGGAATGATTAATGAGCATGTGGGTGTCAATGGCGCTGTTGAAAAATTAAAGCATGATTTTGTCGATCATAATTTAAAAAATATCGATTGTTGGATTGATAAACATAATAAGTATACCCACTATGAGGCAAAAAATTTATGGTCATTAAAACAAAAAAATTTAAATTCTAAAAAATATAAATTAAGTATCCAGGCCGAAAGAAAACAGTGGATTAAGCAAAAAATATGGAATCGGCTTCCCTTGCTGTCCAGATCTTTTATTTATTTTATCTATCGCTATTTTTTATGTTTGGGATTTTTAGATGGAAAAGAAGGATTTATTTTTCATTTATTACAAGGCGGATGGAATTATTTTTTGGTGGATGTGAAGTACATTGAAATGAAAATGCGGGAAAAGAAAAATATTTCACAAGAAATGAGCTCTTGATCATGTGCGGCATCTCCGGCCTTATCAATTACAAAAATCCCAAGCAAATTCTCATATCAATGTTATCAAGCATCGCACACCGTGGTCCTGATGCCGAAGGGTCTTTTTTTTCACAAGACAATACTGTTGCGCTCGGTCATCGACGATTATCGATTATTGATTTATCCAACGCAGCAGATCAGCCATTTATAAAAGACGACTGGGTGCTTGTATTTAATGGTGAAATATATAATTTTCAATCATTAAAAAGTGAGCTAGCAACATTAGGTGCTACTTTCAAAACACATTCCGATACCGAAGTTTTATTAGAAGCATGGCGTTACTGGGGCCCTAAATCCTTAAATAAATTACGAGGTATGTTTGCGTTTGTCATTTACAATCAACAAACAAAGCAGTTATTTTTGGCGCGCGATCCTTTTGGTATTAAACCTTTATTCGTCTATCAAAAAAATAATCAACTGGCTTTTGCGTCTGAATTAAAAGCACTGACATCTTTAATTGAAAATAAACACATAAATTATTCTGCATTGGCCGCCTCATTGCTGTATGTTTGGGTGCCTGATTCGCAGTGTATGATTCAAGACGTCATAAAATTTCCGGCAGGCCATTATGCAGAAATATTGAGTGATGGAAAATTACATTTAAAATCATATTATGTGGTTTCAGATTTATTGCACCTACCCAAAAAGGAATTTACGGTAGACAAACTGGAATCTGTTTTACTAGACTCCGTCGAAAAACATTTAATTGCTGATGTGCCTGTATCCACTTTTCTCAGCGGAGGGTTAGATTCGAGTTTGCTCACCGCGATGGCAAAAAGTAAAACGAAGCATATCGACAGCTATACAATTGCCTTTCATAGCAAAGATCAGAAATTTGAGGCGATGCCAGATGATTTGCGTTATGCGCAACAATTATCTATAAAACTAGGTATAAAATTACATCGTATTGAAATTACGCCTGATATTATTTCATTGTTACCACAAGCAGTGCGCATGCTGGATGAACCGATTGGTGATGCAGCAGCAATTAATACTTTTTTAATTTGCCAAGCGGCGCGTCAAGCGGGCGTTAAGGTTTTATTGTCTGGCATGGGTGCTGACGAAATATTTGCAGGGTATCGAAAACATTATGCGTGTATGTTAGCGAACCGCTATCAGATATTGCCTAAAATAATACGAGAAAAATTAATTTCCCCAATAGTCGGTCGACTGTCAGTTGCAGGAAAAAATAAAGGGTACCGTTTTTCACGTTGGGTAAAACGTTTTGTACAATTTGCGAATTTACCGGAAGAGCGGCGTTTTTTGCGTAGTTATAGTTATTATTCTCAAAATGAATTATCGCGACTGTTACTGCCTGATTTAGAAGAAGCATCAAATTCATTATTTGCTGAACATGCAGAAATTTATGGAAATGCTTTGTCGGATGATTCTGTTAATCGTATGTGTGTCACCGACATCCAATTATTTATGAAAGGCCTAAATTTAACGTATACCGATCGTGCCAGTATGGCTGCATCTACTGAAGTGCGTGTGCCTTTTATCGATCGAGAAGTCATTCAGGCGGCAATGCAAATGCCTGGATCTCAAAAATTAAAAGGCCGTACTGGTAAATATCTACTTAAGAAAGTTGCTGAGCGATGGCTGCCCAAAGATATTATTTATAGACCCAAAGCAGGGTTTGGCGCGCCGCTACGTTCATGGATTCGTCATGATTTACGCGATCAAGTGGATGAGTATATATTGGGAACTCGCGGTTTATTAAATAGAGGTTTTTTGAATGCCCAAGTTGTTCATGAGATGATTGTTGCCGATCGCGCTGGAAAAGTTGATTATTCACAGCAAATTTGGCAGTTTCTCACATTGGAAATCTGGTTACGCGACATGCTTTAAAAGGATTAAAAGTAATCTCATGAATTCATATAATAGTCATATGCTCATTATTGGCGGTGGTATTGTTGCCCTTGCCCTCGCACGCGAATTAATTGCCAAAGGTTGTGACAATATTCTTATTATTGAAAAAGAACCTGAGTTGGCTTTTCATGCATCGGGTCGCAATAGTGGTGTGTTACACGCAGGAATTTATTACGGCACAGATTCTCTTAAAGCCCAATTTTGTTTATCAGGCAGTCGTCAAATGATCAATTACTGTGAATCACAGGGATTGCCTGTAAATCGTTGCGGTAAAGTGGTTGTTGCAAAAAGTGAAAGCGAATTGGCAACGTTGAATATATTGTATGAACGCGCAATAGCCAATGGCGCAACAGTGGATATTATCGATGAGCAGCAGTTGTCAGAGATTGAACCTTGGGCGAAAACTTATCAAAAAGCACTTCATGTTCATGATACTGCGGTGGTTGATCCAAAACGCATTATGCAGTCGCTCTATCAAGAATTAATAGCCAGTAAAAAAGTGCGATTTTTATTTAACACACAATTTATGACGGTAGAAAAAAATAATATTGCAGTGACCAATCAGGGGCGTATCCAATTTAAATTTTTGATTAATGCAGCGGGCGCCTACTCGGATCGTATTGCGCATTCTTTCGGTGTTGCCAAAAATTTAATCATGATGCCATTCAAGGGTATTTATCGCAAATTACGAGATGATCAAAAGTATCGCGTGAATGGCAATATTTACCCAGTGCCGAATATTCAAAATCCTTTTTTAGGGGTGCATTTTACGAAAAATGTGCACGGTGATGTATACGTAGGGCCGACAGCAATCCCTGCATTTGGTCGGGAAAATTATGGCATTTTTTCTGGTATTGATCGCGAAGCTGGATCAATTATTCTCACGTCATTACAATTATTTTTTTCCAATCCACAATTTCGTCAAGTGGCATTAACAGAGCCTCGAAAATATTTCTCTGGTTATTTTTATCGTTGTGCAAGTGAATTGGTAAAAAAATGTGAATCAGGGTGGTTGCTAAGCAGTCAAAAGTGTGGCATTCGTCCACAGCTGATTGATCGCGAGACAAAAAAACTAATGATGGACTTTGTGGTTGAAAAAACAGAGAATTCATTGCATTTGTTAAATTTAATATCACCGGCTTTTACATCGTCGATGACGATGGCTAAAGACACTGTGAATCGATACTTGGCAGATTAGTTGGATATGCAATGAGTGAAAAGAAAGTTACGATCATAGCAACCTTATTGATTTTTAATTTTTTTTGTGCGGCAAGCGCGGATGCATCAACATTTGAAAAACCCACTCGAAAACAAATACTCTCTGCGACAATAAAAACAATACCCGGCGATCTCACCGGCATTGTTAAATTTCCCTTTAAAAATCCTAAAATATCAATTCCCATTATTGCAACAACGATTGGATTAATAGCGGTTGATCGAGAAACAACTAAATTCGTGCAAAAGAATATTAATACAAGCTTGACGTGGACACCACCATCGCCAATGGATGATTATATGCTGGCAGGATTGGGTGCGTTGTATGCAGGCGGTTCTTTGTTTAATTCTTCAGTAAATCAAGTTGCCGCATTGGCCGCATTAAAATCGGTTGGGTATTCGGTACTAATTACACAGATTGGATTAAAAACTTTATTTGGTAGGCTAAGACCCAACCCCAATTTGTCGGGTAATGGCCCTACATCACCACCTTACAGCAATAACCCTTGGGATTTTTTTCAGCTCAATCGATTGTCGCTGTTTAATAAAAAAACGGATTCATCGATGCCATCGTTTCATTTTACAATGTATTTTGCAGTCGGTACGGCTTTATCACAAACATACAATTCATATTGGCCTTATCTAGTGACGGCCGCTGGATTATTGCCGAATTTTTCATCGCATCATCATTGGGTATCTGATATGTTCGCAGGTGCGAGTTTGGGTGTTTTGATTGGTTATATAACTGCGAATCATTTAAAAAACTCCTTAAATCAAGGCAATCAATCATCGGGCACTTTAATGCCGATGATTATTAAAAATGGTGTTGCTTTAAATTACAGTATTTGTTTTGCATAGGAAATAAAGATGTTTTTTCAATACAAACGTGTTTTATATTTTATATTTTTGGTCGTGATCTTTAGCAACGCCTTTGCAGGACCTTGGGTTTTACCCGGCAATTTAGCCGTTAAAAGTGATATTGATATTTTAGCAGACGCGGGCTTAATCAAAGCGCCTGTCATGACGTGGCCGATTGCGTGGGTGAATATCGGTCCTGAATTGCTATCGCCAGAAACAAAGGTAAAACTCGCAAAAGAGCCAGAATCTGTTCAGCAGGCTTATCAGCGCATCATTGAGCTATACAAAAATAGTTATCAGCTTTATAAACCACAAACGGCAATTTATGCATCGGGTAGTAATCGATTAAATCCCTTTCGCACTTTTCAATATGAGCCTTATGCAAAATTTGCCAGTGGCATTTCTGCTGCGTATCAAATGAAACATTTTGCGGGCAGCATTGATGTCAGTTACTACCATGCACCCAATCAAAGTTACAGTGATGATGCGCATATCGATAATTCCTACGCCTATCTTTTGTTGGGAAATTGGGGAATTGGCTTTGATCAATTTAATCGATGGTGGGGACCAGGATTTTCTGACGCGATGATTTTGTCGCAAAATGCAGAACCATTTCCCGCATTCGGTCTTCAGCGCATGCATGCAGTCGCATTCAAAACAAAATGGTTGCATTGGCTGGGGCCTTGGTCGATCAGTAGCGTTGTTTCAGAAAATGGGCCATCTTATTTTCCTTATCCGCAAGGTGTGGATAATGATTTATTTTGGTTTACCAACGTGTCCTTTAGACCCTTGCAAAGCTTGCAGTTTGACATCACCAGAAACGTGCTTTTTGCTGGAGAAGAACGACCATTGACGTGGCGGATGTTTTTTAATCTGATTACGTTGCAGGACAGCTATGAGCATGGCATGTCCGCACAAGATGCGCCTGGCAGCGAAGAGTGGGATATCGGTACAAAGTGGAGCTTGATGCCGGTCTTTCATATCCCTGTGAATTTGTATCAGCAAACCACTTTTATGAACGCTAATACGGATGATGCACCTTTTCCACCTACGCCGGATTACACCACATTTTTGCTGGGTGGTAGTGTATTTACACAGTTAGCACTCGGCACATTGAGAACGTATTTCGAATATGAAAATAACGTAACAAGAATGCTATGGTGGATGGGAAATGTCATGTGCGCCAATCCTTATGGTGATCCGCCTTATCCCTATACATATTATAATCGCGTACTCGGAAGTCCTTTAGGATCTAATGGAATTGGGTATACACTAGGCGCAGTATTAACCGAAAATGACGGGAATAGTGATACCGCCATGCTGCGTTTTATACGGTTAAATACATTAAACAATGGTGCTGTTGGAACACCTGGATTTCCTTTTGCAAAACAAGATGTGATTTGGATATCATTTGGTAGAGTTGTTATATTGCCGCATCACTTAGGTTCATTGTCACCGGATATGGGTTATTTGCAATCGGTAACATCTGGGCCTGGGTTATCATCGGGGTTATCGGCAACTCTCACTTGGGCGAAAAATTTTTATTAGGTATTGCGCATGATCTCATTGATCCTACCAGTCTACAATGAAGGCAGTGGCATTCTTATATTTATCAATGAGCTAAAAAATTATCTTCATGATCTTCATCAATATGAATTTGAACTGATTATTGTAAATGATGGCAGCACGGATGATTCAGAAAAAATATTAAAAGCGTATCAGTCATCGATTCCTTGTCGACTCATTACTTTTTCCAGAAATTTTGGAAAAGAAGCGGCTATTTCAGCAGGATTGACGCATGCCGGCGGAGAAGCAGCCATTATCATGGATACCGATTTTCAACATCCTGTGACACTGATTGCTGAATTAATTAAGGTTTGGCAAGAGGAAGGGTATGACATGGTTTATACCATTCGCGCCAACAGGGATGATGAAAGTTTGATTAAGCGCCTATTTACTTCTGTATTCTATAAAATTATTAATACAGGTGCGGGGCCCGACTTACCCACACATGCCGGCGATTTTCGTTTGTTATCACGATCTGTCATTGATGCTATTTTATCTTGCCCTGAGCATGTTCGTTTCATGAAAGGACTGTATTCGTGGGTAGGATTTCGTTCTAAGGCAATAACGTATGAAGTTAATGAGCGAAAATTCGGAAAGTCGAAGTGGCCATTTTTAAAATTATTGCGCCTTGCGACAGAGGGAATTACGAATTTTACTGATCTGCCATTACGCATATGGACATTGATTGGTTTTATCATCGCGGCATTTTCATTGTTGTATGGCGCTATTAATGTGATTAGCGCCTTATTTTTTGGTATTGATACACCGGGATATCCAACGCTGGTGACTGCTATTTTCTTTTTTGGCGGCATACAATTGATTTCAATTGGTATTATCGGAGAATATTTATCAAATATATTTCGTGAAGTCAAAAAACGCCCGATTTATATTATTAAAAAAATAGATGAGCTATGAAAAATTCCATAATGATTTGCGCAGATGATTTTGGCATGCATCCTGCAATTGATAATGGGATTTTGACGCTGTTAGAAAAACAAAAAATATCCGCTGTGTCATGCATGACAAATGAAACTTACTGGGAGCAAGATGCGCCATCGTTAATTCCTTATTTTAATCGAGCGAAAATAGGCTTACATTTTAATTTGCCGTACCGTTCTTTGGCTGTATTTATTTTAAAAAGTTATTTAAGAATTTTAACTAAACAGCAGATTTATCAAGCGCTCAATAATCAGTATGAGCGTTTTATCAAAATAATGGGTCGAAAACCAGATTTTATCGACGGGCATCAACATATTCATCAATTGCCCGTGATTAGAGATGTGGTTATTGAATTTTATCAAATGCATTATGTAGATCGTCAGGGGTTTATTCGTAACACACAAAATAAGCAAAAAAATTGTATTAAAGCGAAGGTCATTAATTTATTGGGTGGAAATAGACTCAAAAAATTATTAAAAAAATATGGCATACCGCATAATGCCCATTTTAGTGGGATTTATAATTTGTCAGAAAAAAAAGATTATTCAACATTGTTGAGACAATTCGTTGCTGATATTGAGGGTGATGGATTGATTATGTGTCATCCTGCAAATGATTATCCAGAGCGGGGTGAATTATTTCGAGTCAATGAATTTAATG
>JABDDR010000039.1 GCA_013287505.1 Gammaproteobacteria bacterium | reverse complement strand
AATTACCAAACACACTGAGCGCCAGCAGTGCGGCAAGATTTTTCTGTGTTATTTTTTTATAAAGAAGCGCATAAAAAATAAAAGAAAGTAAGCAATAAATATTGAATTTAATGAGCATCATACTTTTCAGTGAGACGGCAATAGAACTGTAATAAAAATCATAAGTAAGCGGAATTATTTTGAATAAATACGGTTTGAAAAAAATAAAAACTATGAGTAAATAAGTAAGAATAAATGCAAAAACACACAGTGTTTCTGGACGGGCTATGGCTCGGAATAAAGAAATATTTTTATATAAACGCCAAAGCGTATAGCTTTCAATGCATATAAATGTCGCTAAAAAGTAGGGTTTAATCGAAAATCCAATAGCGCCCAACAGACCAACTACTATCGCCAACGGTAAATTAATTTTTTTTTGCTCAGTGCGGCACGCAGTTAAAAAAAGATAGGGTAGCGTGAATACAAAAAACAAATGTTCTCGCTGTCCTAATGCGGGTTCAGAAACAATTAAAAAAATGAAAGCGATGGATAGTAGCAGTGCAAGTGCGATCGCGCTTTCTGTTTGAGGGAATATTTTTTTAATAAGCTTGTAACAAAATGCGAGCGACACTGTCACACACAAAAAAAAATAAATTTGCAAGCTGACAATGTCGGATATTGAAAATAATTTTTGAATCAATGCGGCGGGCGCGTATATCAAAATTGCCAATGGCGGGTTGGTTTCAAAAAAGCTGGTCCAATAATTGCCGTGATGCAGGATCGCTTTAAATGATCGCAATAACCACAAGTCATCATTTTCCATTAATGAATGTGTTTGCAATACCAAAGCGACAGCGTAAATAAAAAAGAAACCTAAAAAGAGCACGCTATTTTGTTTTTTGGAAAAAATCACACGATAATCCCTAGGCTTTATCAAAAGTAAAGCTTACCACATCCTGAATATTTTTTGTTTTTGTGTATTGCATGAGCAAACGATCAATGCCAATTGCAACGCCGGCACAATGGGGCAATCCTGATTTTAACGCATTAATAAAATAATGATCGATGGCAGGCACTGTTTGTTGATTATTTTTTCGATCACGTTGATTTTTTTCAAATCTCATTTGTTGCTCAACAGGATCTGTTAATTCATGAAATCCATTGGCGATTTCAGAACCATTCATATACAGCTCAAATCGTTCTGCAACTGGTGGATCATCGTGGCGAATTTTGGCAAGCGCTGCTTGTGTCACGGGAAAATCATATATAAATAGGGGTTTTTCAACGCCCAGAGTAGGTTCTATTAAGTGTGACAACAGAATTTGCAAGCAGGTATCATGATCGATATCGTTTGTATCAACCGCAATGTTATTTTTTGAAATTAATTTTTTGAGTGATTCGCAATCGATTTGAAATGGATCGAACTGTAAATATTTTAAAAACAAATTTCGATACGAAATTTTATCTGCAGGCGATGTTTGCAATAGTATTTGCAAAAACAAATCAATTTCATCCATCAAATCATGATGATCAAAACCAACGCGGTACCATTCCAGCATTGTAAATTCGGGATTATGCTGATGACCTGATTCGCCAACGCGAAAAGATTTGGTGATTTGATAAATCGATCCACTGCCAGCAGCCAGTAATCGTTTCATTGCGTATTCAGGAGACGTTTGGAGATAATAATTCGTAGAGACGCGATTTATCGCGTCTCCGTTGATGGGTACTATAAAACTTTCAATATGTGGATCTGTGACAGTGTGTTGGCATAATAATGGCGTTTCAACTTCTAATACATTACGTTCAGAAAAAAATGTGCGAATTTTTTGATAGAGCATTGCACGAAGCTGAAATTTTTTTTGAATCATTATGGATGTCTGAACTGTGAAATTGTGCTAGATGTTATGCTCACTGCAAAACGCGCACCCTACCGGGATGCGCTTCCGTAGCTCTTCGGCCATAGCATTAGGCTTTATTGGCACGTGACAAATACTCGCCTTTTCTGGTATCCACCTTAATCACATCACCTTCTTCAAGAAATAGTGGTACGCGAACAATAGCGCCCGTTTCCAGTGTAGCGGGTTTAGTGCCGCCCGTTGCAGTATCACCGCGAACACCAGGATCTGTTTCAACAATTTTTAAAGTAACTGTGTTTGGCGCTTCAATGGTGAGTGGCACACCATTCCATAATGTCATGATGTAAGTGTCTTGTTCTTTGAGCCACTGTTTTGTGTCGCCCACGGCTGTTGCGCTTGCAGAAATTTGTTCGAATGTTGTGGGATTCATAAAATGCCAAAACTCGCCATCGCAATATAAATATTGCATATCACAATCAACCACATCAGCGCCGTCAAGTACATCGCCCGATTTAAATGTGCGCTCCAAAACGCGGCCCGTCTTTAGATTGCGTAATTTAACACGATTAAACGCTTGGCCTTTGCCGGGTTTTACATATTCATTTTCTAAAATGCTGTACGGATCATGATCGATCATGACTTTTAGACCGCCTTTGAATTCATTCGTGGAAAATTTGCTCATAATGGCCTCGTTTATGGTATCTTTGAGCTGGCTACATTATCATAAAAATAACCCGATTTCTGCATCAAACATTATGAAATCACAACCTATTTTGCAAGTTGCATTACCGACACCGCTTCGCAGGTTGTTTGATTATCTGCCATTGCCTGATATGCAGTGGCGAATCGGTCAGCGTGTTCAAATTCCCTTTGGCAGACGATCTATGATCGGAGTGATCATAGGGATATCTGACGCATCTGAATTCCCCGTTCATAAATTAAAATCAGTTGCTGCATTAATCGATGAAAATTCCTTATTGGATGAAAAATTATTATCGCTTTACGCTTGGGCAAGCAATTATTATCAGCATCCCATCGGTGATGTGATTGTAGGCACGTTACCGAAAAAGATTCGTGACGGATATCTTGAGAGTGTTGATGATCGCTGGAGTGCCAGCGATCACGTTGTTCGATCACTGCCCGATTTTAAATTAACCGCTGAACAAGTAATCGCTATTGAGGCGATAAATCGATGTCTCTACGACAAAAAATTTCAACCCTTTTTATTATCAGGCGTGACCGGCAGCGGAAAAACAGAAGTGTATTTGCGCGTCATTGAAAAAGTACTTGCAGACAACAAGCAAGCGCTCGTTTTGGTGCCAGAAATTTCATTAACACCGCAAACTGTTGCGCGATTTGAAGCGCGATTTAATGTGCCTATTTTATTACTACATTCTGGATTGAGTGATAAAAAACGATTAACGGCGTGGTTAGCAGCAGAAAAAAAGTCACCTTGTATTGTTATTGGCACGCGATCTGCTGTATTTGCACCGCTGAAAAATTGTGGTGTGATTATTGTCGATGAAGAACATGATATTTCTTTTAAGCAACAAAGCGGCTTTCGTTATCATGCGCGTGATGTCGCCATTATGCGTGCAAAAATAGCGGATATTCCCATTGTTTTAGGAACAGCAACGCCTTCGTTAGAAAGCTGGAAGAATATTAAAAATAATAAATATTTGCTACTGACATTATCCGAACGCGCAGCTAATGCACAATTGCCTGCAATAACATTACACAATATTTGCAACGAAAAATTGCAACAAGGATTGAGCTCTGAATTAATTGCCGTGATGCGTCGACATTTAAATAATAATAATCAAATATTATTATTTTTAAATCGCCGTGGTTATGCGCCCGTATTAATGTGCCATCACTGCGGATGGTCAGTCACTTGTCCGCATTGTGATGCACGAGTTATAGTGCACGACAATCCCAAGCGATTGCTGTGCCATCATTGCGGTCATCGATCACCTTGGTTACGGATATGCACTGCCTGCAAGCAAAGCGAATTAACATTGATAGGGTTGGGCACAGAGCAACTGGAAGAAACTATTGGTGCATTATTTCCCGATAAAAAAATCAGTCGCGTTGATCGCGATAATGTAAAAACTTTTTCAGCACTCAAAGCAACATTGGAAAAAGTGCATAACCGCGAAGTGGATATTTTAATTGGCACGCAAATGCTCGTCAAAGGTCATCATTTTGAAAATGTGACCCTGGTTGCGGCAATCGATATCGATAATGCCTTATTTTCAAGTGATTTTCGTGCTGTTGAGCGTATGGGGCAATCGTTGATTCAAGTAGCAGGTCGTGCGGGACGCGTAGAAAAAATAGGTGAGGTATTTATACAAACCCATCATCCTGAGCATCCGTTATTAAAAATATTATTCCAATCAGGCTACGATGCATTTGCGAATGCATTATTAGATGAGCGCGCACAAGCACAATTACCACCCTTTATCTCAATGGTAATATTACGCGCTGAATCAAAAAACAAGGATTCTGTGCAGGCATTTTTACTGCAATGTAAAGACGCGCTAAATTGCGTCTCAAATGGGCCTGAAATTCTGGGGCCAATTCCCACCGCAATGGAAAAAAAAGCAGGCGTCTATCGCATGCAGTTAATAATCCAATCACCGCATCGTTCAGAGCTAAAAAAAGCATTATCCGGCTTTTTACAATCAATGGATCAACATAAAAAAATACCCGGAATAAAATGGATCTTAGATGTGGATCCGATGGAAATGATGTAATTGTGATGTATAATATATAATCCTCATCAAACATGGATGTTTCATGAAAAAAATCTTTTCTCTTATTTGCCTTATGCGTCCCAAAGATTGGATTAAAAACAGCTTTCTTTTTGCGCCATTATTTTTTACACCCCATTTATTTCATATGACAGAGGTGATGCGTGTATTTTTTGGTGCGGTTATATTTTGCATCATTGCATCCAGTATTTATATTCTCAATGATTTAAAAGATTGTGTTGCAGATCGATTCCATCCCACAAAAAAAAATCGTCTGATTGCCAATAATACGATTAATAAAAAAACAGCGCGCGTTACATGTATTTTATTAAGTATGATTGGTTTGATCGCCGCCGCTTTTTTTTCCATATCATTTTTTTATGTCGTTTTAATATACTATATAATTAATTTTGCTTATTGTTATGTTTTAAAAAATATCGCTATTATTGATATTTATTGTATTTCAGCAGGTTTAATTTTACGTGTGATTGGGGGTGCTGTATTAATTGCCGTTGTACCTTCTATTTGGATTTTGATGTGCACGGGTTTGATAGCGTTATTTTTAGCATTTGCAAAGCGTAGAGATGATATTGTGCAACGCGTTGACATCGCGCATCGTAAAAGCATGCGCGGTTACAACATTGTTTTTATTGATAGCAGTATCGTCATTATATTGAGTGCCTTATTAATTTCATACACCATTTACACGTCATTGAATGTGTCAGAATTACATTTAGGAACCACACATTTTTATTGGACAGTACCCCTTGTTCTTTTGGGAATTTTGCGTTATTTGCAAATGACTTTGGTTGAGCAAAAATCAGATTCACCCACTCGGCTATTGTTTGCAGATAAATTTTTATTAACCACAGTGCTTGGTTGGGTTATTTTATCCGCCCTATTGATGTATTTATGAAAAAAAGGCTATGTGGTTGGGGAAGAACGCAATTTGTAAAAACGAATGCATTGCGTCCGGAATTTATCTCGGATATAAAATCAATGTTTCAAACATCTTCTTCATTAATCAGTTATGGCTGCGGCAGAAGTTATGGTGATCAGGCATTAAATAAAGACTCTACATTATTACTATCACGTTTAAATCGTTTTATTGCTTTTGATGCCGAAAAATTAGAATTAATATGTGAAGGTGGTGTGACGCTGTATGATATACAAAATACTTTCTTACAAAGAAAAGCCGCACTAATCACAAGCCCGGGTACTGCATTTATAACTGTTGGTGGCGCCATAGCCAATGATGTGCATGGAAAAAATCATGACCGTGTCGGTAGTTTTAGCGAGCATGTTTTGTGGTTCGATTTGTTATTAGCGAATGGTGAAATAATTCGATGTTCACGCACCGAAAATCAAAAACTATTTTTTGCAACTGTTGGCGGAATGGGCTTGACCGGAATAATTATCACAGCGTGTTTGCAACTTCAGAAACATCCGATCGGTGTGCGTGTGCAGAATGAATTGATACCTGACATTGCTACGATGATAGCGCAGTTACGTATTGCGCGAGAACAGTCAACGTACAGCGTCGCCTGGATTGACATGATATCTCGTAAGAATTTTGGTCGCGGTATTTTATCAACAGGTGAACCAGATGAAACAGATGATTTGGGTTTGAAGAAAACAGAAGTGAAAATTTCAGTAGCTGCACCGATCTTACTTATCGGAAAATATTTTTTAAATCGCTTTACGATGCATCTATTTAATTTATTATATTATACCCGTTTAGAAAAAAAACAAAAACCTGCAATTCAAACCTTGATGCAATTTTTATATCCATTAGATGCAATTAAAAATTGGAATAAAATATACGGTAAAAAAGGTTTTTATCAATTTCAATGTGTTATTCCTGATGAATGTGCGGAAACGGGAATATTTGAAATTATCAATACTGTAAAAAAATCGTCTCATGTGCCCTATTTGGTAGTATTAAAAACTTTAGGAAAAAATGGCGAAGGCTTGCTGTCTTTTCCCATGCGTGGGTTTACAGTCGCACTTGATTTTCCAAATCATAAAGACGTTTTGTCACTACTGAAGCAGTTGGAGATAATCACTTTAAAATATAAGGGTCGAGTGTATTTGGCAAAAGATGCCTGTTTGCAACCTGAAGATTTTCCCGTTATGTACCCAAAATTACCTGAATTTCAGATTATTCTAAAAGAAGTTGATCCTGATAAAAAATGGCAGTCAGAAATGTCGAGGCGGTTAAAAATATGAATCGTTCCTGTTGGATTATCGCAGGCGCTACCAGCGCAATTGCGATCCGTTTTGCTCAGCTAATTGCAAAATGTGGAGATCAGTTAATTTTATTGGGCCGCGATCACGAAAAATTATCTGCAACACAGAAGGATTTACAAATACGTTATAATATCATTGTAGATACTATTTCTTTTGATGCAGAAAAAACATCCGAGCATCAGGAAATTGCAACACGCTGCATGCAAATTGCCAAATATCCGATTAATTTATTGGTCGCATTTGGTCTTATGCTTCCAGGTTTATCGGCGGATCATTCACAGGCTGATGTCGTAAAAGTAATTAATATTAATTTCACCAGCGTAGCATCAATCACATTTTCTTTTTTATCCTATTTTCGCACGCAAAAACAAGGCCATATTTTAATATTGGGTTCTGTTGCTGGTGACCGTGGTAGGCCTTCTAATTTTGATTATGGTGCTGCAAAAACAGCATTGGAAACATTTTATGAGGGACTGCGTGCATCATTAATCCATGATAACGTATCGGTGACCGTGATGAAATTAGGTTACATAGATACACCGATGACTTATGGTAAAGCGGGCTATTTTTTAGCGGTTAGCCCTGAGCGTTGCGCAGAAGCTTGTTTGATTGCTGCTGAAAATAAAGTGGCAGTAAAATATTTTCCTTGGTTTTGGCGATGGATTATGCTGATTTTTAAATTAATGCCGCGATTTATATTGTACCGAATAAAGGTATAGGACAACTATCCATCGGGACGATCATGTTTTTTTCTTAATATTTACCCAAATGCCAGCATCAATGTTTTTTATGTAATCTTTTTTACTGACGGTTAAATAATAAGAAAATCCATAATTTATGGACAATAGTGTAATACCCAACACAATATTAATTATTAAAAAGAGATACGGTATTTTTTGATTTTCAGATGTTGCAATTTTTTCACTGATAATGGTGCGCGATGCAAGATGCAAGCAGGCCAGCCAGCACAGCAAATCAAAAAATGCGCTAAAGTCCCTTACAAAATAGAGTAAAAAGTGAGTAGGCGGGATCCATGCGAGAATTGGCAAATATAGCGCCATCATAAAAAAGAATAATAAAGTTTTTGAAAAATAATGTTTTTGATTTATTTTTAAAAGAGTTACAGCTGGAATTAATAAAAAAACATAATAATAAACCCATGCTAATGGTGATAAAATCAATGCCAATACGATGGTAAAACTAAAACTTAATTCGTAGAGATAAGCTGTTAGATCGCGTAAATAACGGTAATAATAAACAATATATCTAAAGATAATATAACATGAAAGAACGCCAGCAGTGAGGTTAAGTTGTTTCGCAGATAAGTTTATTTTAAATAGATGTAAAGTATTTGTTAAAAATTCTAGAAGTGCGCCATTCATGGAGAATGCAGAACGAATAATAAAAAGTTGCTGATATTCTGCCAATTGAAAAAATTCACGATAGTCGTGCCAGGAAAAAAATGCCAAAGGTATAAAAAAATAAAAAATAAAGGCCGCAATAAAAATAATCGATAATTTCCATTCACGACGTATTAAAAACCATAATAAAAATATCATGAAAAAAATTTTAAGGCTGGCAACAAAAGACAGGACTAATACCATAGGGATCGATTTTTTTAAATACCCCAAAAGAAATGCAAGGCTTAAAAACGGGAGTATTAAATAACTTACTTGTCCGCCAATTTGTGCATAAATGCTTGGCCAACTTAACCAAAGCATAGCTGTTAGTGGCAAAAAATAATGATATGAAATTTCTTTATTATCAATAAAGTAATTCATTAAAAAGCAGATGCTGATCAGAGAAAAAATAAGTGATATTGCTGTCCAACATAATGTATTGATCCAAAGTTTGTTGCTGATATTTAATAAACCTTTTAAGAACAGGTTCATGATTGGCGTATTCAGATTGATCGCTTCTCGAAGACCAGAATGTTTTGCTGGCACTGTTTTAAAATCGAAATCTGACGAATGAATATAAACATAATAATATTTATCATACATTGGGTCTTTGGTATGAATAGTTCGATAAAATGTGCTGTAATCTGAGAGAATATAAGTTGTACCGACGGTTAAATACTGCCAAGAAAAAAAAGCAGTTAAAATCAAAGCCAGCGCACAAAAAATATTAAGAATTGAAATCCGAAATTTATTCATACGTCGCATTAGAGCTCCGTCAATTTGAGTGAGCGGGGATTAAGCGCTGGTTCATGAGTAAAAGCCCTAATTATGAATAATTTATATAGCTTACAGTATATCTATAATTAAGGTAAACTTTTACCTAATTTAATAACTTGCGCGGGGTTTTTAAGTAACTTAAAAATAGGAATAGCGAGCTCCAAAATCATCTGTTATAATTGAAGCATCCATTTCTGCAGGGTTAAAAGAACCCCATGTTTTTTTTAAAATTAAAAAATTTTAAAATTATTTTTCTGAATATCTTCTGTATATTTTTTTTAATTTATTTTTCAATATTAGCATCACGCCAATTAACTAGTACAGTAATCAACATTGATTCTGATTATGCATCGCTTTACCATATTTTTAATCAAAATAAAAATTTCTATGATGTTTTTTATACCGCGCAAGTTATAAGTATTCACACTGAAAACAAAGTAACAAAAGTGTCAATTGCCCCAAAAATAACCCCACATATTAATTTAAACACACCTAGCATGAGTTTATTTGTAAAATTTATGGTAAATCTCAGTAATAAAACAAGCATCAATACTACCGTATGGATTTTGACTGATTTATTTTGCGCTGCTGTGAGCCTTGCCGTATTGATGCAATGGATAGATAGTTTAAGTTCAAAAGCTTGTTATTTTTTTCCACTCCTGCTGTCACTTTGGTTGAGTTGGCCCAATATTTATAATTTAAATCAAGGAGAGGTTGCGCTGTTTCTTTTACCATTATTAAGCATTGCTTTTGTAGCAGATGATGCAAAAAAATATAATACAGCATGTATTTTGCTCGCATTATTAGCCAGTTTAAAATTATTTTTTCTGATTTTTGTTTTTTTGTATATTGCACGTCGTCAGTGGCGATTATTTTTTATATTTTGCCTTTCATTTTTGCTATTTTTTCTCTTATCAAGATTATACTTTTCGTGGGCTGATTATCTATCCTATTTTCAATTACTTCAAAATCACGCGCTCATTATTCAGCGTGCGATTGCGTCGATGAATGGTTCAATTCTCGGTGTCATTGCCAACATTGTTCGATTATCGGGACTGTCTATTCCAGTTGATAAAGTCTTTATCATTTCCGGTGTATTAACGCTATATGTTTTTATACGATGGTTTATTTTTGATTACCGACATATGAATAAATTAACTGAATTTCGAGATGCTATTCGTTTTAGTTTTTTAATCGTACTGGCTTTATTGTGTTCTCCATTGGGATGGTTATATTATTATTTATTTTTATTAGTACCAATAGCGGTTATTTTTAATGTCAGTCAGAAATATGCACTGTCAAAAACACTTTTTATTTTTTTTACGCTGGCTTTAATTTTACCTTTGTTTTGTTTTTTTGACTTATCTGATAAAAGTATTGTTTTACAAATAATAAGAGCGCTGGTCTTGTTTTCAAGCTTATTATGCTGGTTAGTTTGCTTGCGATTGCTTGTGTATACTATTTTAGATAAAAAACCAGTGATTGTTTATCATCGTACTTTATTATTGGCTTTAATATTTGCATATTCATCGCTTAGTTTTATTGTTTTTTCATCGGATGTGCGAATGAATTATATGTTGCAATGGAATAAGACGAATTATTTTAAAACAGTAGCGCCGGATATTTGGGTTAATAAAATTTAACACTAAGTTAGAATAAATAACGGTAATATTTTCGCGCTTGTTAAGGCAAGTGCTCACTCAAAGATTATAGCGCTGGCTAGCTCGCAAATACTTCGCAAAAACTTCTGATCTCATTGGTTTTGAAAATAAATAGCCCTGACCTTCA
>JABDDR010000038.1 GCA_013287505.1 Gammaproteobacteria bacterium | reverse complement strand
GTTTCAACGCGATTGGGCAGGCGTCCATTTAATTGAAATAATTTGCGCTCTTGTTCAGTAAATGCCGTACCTTTATTTAATTTGGGGTCTTGTAATAATTCATAGCTGCGCAATTTGACAGAAATAAAGGGATTGCCGTGTTCGTCGAATTGAATTTGGCGTCGTTTCATAGCTTAAACATCTCTTTCGCAATTAACAGGGCATTATCTCAGTGTAGCGTATGATTTTATTTTTTGCTCACTATGCATAATATTCTCATTGAAAATGAGAGTATTATATACAATTTTTTCATTTAAAATGAAAGGTATTTGTGATGGACAAGGCACTTGAAAAAAATGGTATGACTATTCGGGTAATGCCGGTGTATCAATGGCTACTGACGTCTCTACGATGACAATGTTTGAATCGGATCTAACTTTGACGCACTCAAAGCGGGATAAAATCCAGAAAAAATACCGACCAGTACGGAAACGATAAACCCCAGAACAACGGGCGTTAAATAAAAATAAAATGTCCAATGTGAAAATAAGGCTAAAAGATACGACGTTAAAACACCAAAAATGACGCCCAGTAATCCGCCAAATAACGTCAACATAATTGACTCAATTAAAAACATGCGCAAAATATCAGATTGTCTTGCGCCAACCGCCATGCGAATACCGATCTCGCGACGTCTTTCAACCACGGAAACCAGCATAATATTCATCACGCCGATGCCACCCACCACCAATGAAATACACCCAATCGCTATTAATAGATACGTATACGTTTCTTTTTGCTTAGTAATTAACTTAATTATTTGTTCGGGGCTATTAAAAGTAATTTTCTTTTTAGGCAGCATCAGATGCATCGTCGATGTAATTTGTTTTTTCGCAAGAGAAATATTGGGTTGATGCACAAGGCGAATTAAAATATTTTCGATCTGCGTATTTTTATTTAAAAAATAGGATGTTTGTAATGGAATAACAATACTGTTATTAATATCAGCGGAGATAAATAAATTTTCAGGCCACGGTTGTAAAATACCAATGATGGTAAAAATTTCCTTGCCAACACGAATTTGTTTATACAAAGGATCGACTGCTTTCTTTTTAATTTTTTCTGCTAATTTTGCGCCAATCACGCAATAAAAACTATGGCGATCTAAATACGACACAAAACGTCCACGCGCTATTTTCACTTTTGCAATCGATGCAAATTTTCCTGTTGCACCGATAATTTGTCCGTTTAAGCTCGCGCCGCCAAAAAACATAGCTTGAAAACCCACTGTATACGGCACAACCATCACAATTTGTGATGATGCTTTTTTTAATTTGGCTGCATCTGATAATACAAATTGCTTAGCTTGATTCGCTGATGAACCCATTGATTCATCGCGCAAATACAGCGAAATTAAATTGGTGCCCAGTGTTTTAAATTGTGCAAGTGCATGGGTCGTTGCTAGTTGACTGGATGAAATTAATGCGACCACAGAACCGGTTCCCACTAAAACACCTAAAATAGCGAGAAATGAACGCAGTTTTGCACTGAACAAATTGGTAATCGCTTCGCGGAAAGAAGAAATGAATTCCATATTGATTATCCGTTATTGATGGTCAGTGGTCGATAGACTAACCACTGACCACTAATTCTCCACTATCATCCCATCTTTAATGTGTATTTGTCTTTGACACTGCGCTGCTAATTCAACCGAATGCGTAATAATCACAACAGTTGTTTTCGTCTCAAGCATACGACTTTTTAATAACTCCATGATTTGTGCGCTGGTTTTAGTGTCTAATGCACCCGTTGGTTCATCCGCCAAAATAATACTTGGCTTTCCAATTAATGCGCGCGCAATGGCAACGCGTTGCTGCTGCCCACCTGATAGCTCTGTTGGTCGATGATGCAAAAAATTTTCCATCTCAACGCTTTTTAGCATCTGTGTTGCATGATCAATCATGTCGCTTCGGCTGATCCTTTTTTCATGTCGATAGGTTAGCGGTAAAATCACGTTATCTAGCGCGGTTAATTTCGGTAATAAAAAATATTGTTGAAAAATAAATCCCAACCGCTCATTACGCAGCGCAGCTAATTTATCTCCTGAAAATTCAGAAGTATCGATATCATCTAAGAAATATTTTCCGGTCGTTGGTTTATCCAATAAACCCAAAATATTCATTGTGGTGCTTTTTCCAGATCCGGACGAACCTACAATCGCAACGAGTTCACCTTGTGTAATCGTAAAGCTAATGCCTTTGAGCGCTTCGAATGTGCTTTCACCTGTGCGATAGGTTTTTTTGATGTTGTCGAATTTGATCATTGCACAACAACCTTGTCACCCGCTTTAACACCAGAAATAATGACCACATCTGTCAGCGTAGTATCACCAGTGACAACAGGAACCTCTTTTTCTTTTCCGTTATCCATAATGTTAACAACACTCACGCCATTTTTTTTAAACACCGCATTAACCGGCAATAAAATACGCGGTGCCGATTTAATATCTACTTCAAATTTTGCGGTCATACCCACGCGAATTTTTTCCATTATTTTATGATCGATGGTTGGAATTTCAGTTTTTACTGCAAACATACTTAATCCTTGACCCGCACCTTTCTTAGCCTGTGCAGATACGGATTTAATAAAGCCTTTTAACTGCACGCCCGGAAATGCATCGCCCGTCACGATAACGGGCATTTTCGCATGAATGCGATCAATATCTACTTCGCTCACATCGAATGAAGCGCTTAATCCCGACAAATCACCAATGGATAATAATAATTGTCCTTCTTTAATATCGGTGCCAACTTCTAATTTTCCAGAAGCACTGGATGATGACGAACGATCATCGGTTGTTTTGCCTGAAGGAAATAATGCGATGCCAGAACCATTGGCAGAAATATCAAGGTGTCGAAAATGACGCTCTAAGATCGTATTCACTTTTTGAGTATCGGCGAGCGATAATGCTTCAATACTTTTTGGATCAACCTTTGCGGTATGTAATATTTTTTCTAAATCATACTTTGATTGCAAATATTCTAATTCAGCATTTTCATATTGTGTTTTATCCGTAACGTATTCGTTTTTCGCGATTGCGCCTGCTTTATCTAATGCTTGCGCTCCTTCAAAAGTGGTTTTGCCAGTAACGAAGGCTTGTTTTTTTTGAATAAATGTACTGATCGCTTTTCGATAATTCTCTGCCAATTGTTTTGAATCAATCATGAGTATTTTTTGAGATTTTTCGACATGGCCACCATAAGAAAAATAAAGTGCGGAAATATTTCCAGCTACGGGACTTAATACATAGGATGTGTTGATTGGCGCTAAAGTACCCGTAAAATACAGTCGTTGAATCGGTGTTTCTAATTTTGCAACGACAATATGTGTTTTTTGTGCTTGATCAGATTTATTTTTATGATGACAGGCGGATAAAAGAAAAACGCAACTGAACAAGAGAATAAAAATGGTGTGTTTTGGTTTCATGTGCTTTCCATGGTTCTGTGTGCCCATCTAGGGTATAAATCGCGTCTCTACTAATATTGAAGTCTAATATGCCAATTATACAGCGTCATTCCCAATGTCTGATACAATGCCGTTATCGCGTTCAAGTAACTAATTTCAGTTGAAATTAAACTATCTTGCTGTGAGAGCAATTGTGATTGTAGTTGCGTCACTTCAAACATAGACGTTCTTCCATATTTCAATTTCAATTTTGCATTATGCAATGACTTTTCCTGCAACATCTCTGCAAATTGTGCAATTTGGATTTGCTTGTATCCACTATGAATGGCGTCTAATTGTGTCATCACAGTACTCACTAAAGTCTCTTTGGTTTGTTCGAGTGTTAATTCTGCATCTTCTATTTGAATTTTTGCATTCACTTCACCTTGTTTGCCAGCAATATTATCGATGGGGATGCTTAAACTAACACCCAACGTGGGATTGTTCGCCTGTGATTGGTCAAGTGGAATAATGGGTTGGCCCACTGCGCTGCGCTGTGCGCCTAATGCAACTTGACTCGTCACATTCAATGTCCACTTACGCGCATCTTCTGCAGTAATCAGCGCTCGCTTGGTAATTTTTAACGAAATCAATTCTTGTCGATAAGCGATATTATGTTTTAATGCCATTGCAATACAGGTTTTAAGGTTGGGCACTCTTTTGTTGGCAGTATTGATTTGTCGGTCAATAATAAATTTGGAAGATGGCACCAACCCCAAAGAAATTAAAAAAGTTTGATAAGCGTTAATTAACGCATTTTGCTCTTGCACCAAACTTAATCGCGTTGATTCCAAAGTTTCTTGTTGTTGCAATAAATCACTCGGCGCCAGAGTCCCTGCTTTTACTTCTAGTTTGTAGATCTTGTATTCTTGTTCTTGCTCACGCAAACTTCTTTTATCAGCATCCAATTGATTATACGATTGCACCAACGCACGATAACTCGTAATAACATTTACAACTACACCAATAATGTTATTTTTAAATGTGTATCGCGCGATATTTTCGGTGTCATAGGCATCTTCATAAGGCACATCATTCACTGCCAATCCAAACCCTTTTAATATGTGTTGACTGAAATTTAATGTGGTAACACCTGGACCGCCCAGTAAATTATTGGTATTGGCGACTGAAAAACTGGTGCCTGTCGGTGCATTTACTGCGATGCCCGTTGCTGCAGACCATGTGGGATGTGCGAAATTTTGCAACGATGACGTCACGGTCAACGGAGTCCATTGCACCCACGATGGCTGCAACGCAAGCTCTAAACCAAACTTATCTAAAATCCGCTGCAACTCACTTGTTTTTACCATGGGATTATTGCGAAGGGCTAACACAATCGCGTCCCGCAAACTTAAGTGCCTTGCCCTTAAGGGTAAAGTTTCAGGTTGTGGAAATTCATCAATACCTTTATCCATAACCGGTTCGAAGGGATGCGCATAAGAAGCATTTTCATCTGCTTCTTCCAACCGTACCAGGTGATGTTTTGCAACTGAATCACCCCGAACTTCTGCATAGAGTTTGTGTTCCGATGATGGAAAACGAGCCATGGCGGGTGGCGGCAATGGTGCTTGTTCAAATGCAATGGGTGGTGGCAATGGTGTTGGTATTTGCGCCCACGCAGTAGAAAGTAATGCAGCTAGCATTAACAACACGACAGTAAAAATAAATCGCTGCATGATTGCCTTTTTCCCTAGATTGATCTATACAAGTCTACACTAAGATTTGCCGTTTTTATATCCGGGTTTTTACATTATGAAACTTGTTGTTGACGATAAAATTCCACATATCTCATCGTTTTTTACGCAATGCGATGACGTTGTTTATTTGCCAGGTGAACAGATCTCAAATCACGATCTGCGCGATGCCGATGCTTTAATCACACGCACCGTCACAAAAATAAATGCACCACTGCTCGACAATACAGCCGTGAAATTTGTAGGTACCACAACCACAGGAACTGACCACATTGATATTCCTTGGCTTGCAAAAAATAATATCACGTTAGCAACTGCAGCTGGCGCCAATTCACAAGCTGTTGCGGAATATGTCTTATGTTGTTTGGCGGCATTATATAAAAAAGATTTACTGCATCATAAAAAAGTCGCCGGCATTATTGGGTGTGGTCGGATTGGACGCATCGTGGCAAATATTTTCCAAACACTGGGATTTGAAGTTATTTGTTATGATCCACTGCTCACGGAAAAATGTCATTTTAATTTTGTATCGCTCGATACAGTGCTTTCCGAATCCGATATTATTTCTATTCATACGCCGCTGACAAAAATAGGTTCTCACCCAACGTTTCATTTCATTAACGACGATACAATAAAGAAAATAAAACCAGATGCGATTTTAATCAACACCGCGCGTGGCGAAGTGATCGATCAGCATGCGTTATTACAAACCAAAAATATGATTCTGTGTTTAGATGTATGGGAAAATGAACCCCATATTTGCCTGGAATTACTGCATAAAGTATTGATTGGCACGCCGCACATTGCGGGATATTCTCTGGATGCAAAATATTGCGCCACACAAATGATATATGAACGTGCAGCTGAATTTTTTGGGTGGTCGAAAATAATTCCTAAAAAAAATAAGCCATCGAATGGTTTATTATCATTTTTAAAATCAGATTGGATTAATAAAGCATTATCAAATTACGATCCATTAACGCATACCGAACAATTGCGCAAAGTATTAACGCGGTGTGATGATATCGCAAAAACATTTATCACAGCACGCGCAAATTATCCGTTACGACGGTCTGGGTAGCATCGTGGTTCTGGGCGATTGCAATGTCAAAGTTACTTCTGTCTTTCTTGGCGGGGTTAATTGTACTGACGTACTTTCTATTTCTTTTTTTATTGGCGTTGATTTTTGCATGAGCGTTACTGGATGATCAACTTCTTTATTTTTCTGTGCGCTATCTTTATTGACCTGTGTTTTTTCTTCTGAAGTATCTATTGGTATTTTTGCAACGCTCAATTGTTCGGGAAAATGAATTGATTTTCTTAGCCAGGAATTAATATCCACCAAGTCTTTCACGCTCAATGTACCGGCCGCTACTTTTAATGCAATTAAATTATTAATATAGGCATATTGATCATTCGCATGCTGTTGCTCTGCTTGATAAAGCGTAGTTAATGCACTCAACACGTCCACCATCGTGCGCGTACCCACTTTCAAACCCGCTTTTGTCGCCTCTAATGCCTTTTTCGCTGATATTATACTTTGCGCATCGGCCTTAATTTGACTGACATTGGACAACACACTTAAAAAATTCGAACGTGTTTGATTTACCACTTGCCGATGTATTTGTTCTAACAATTCAGATGCAGTGACGTAATCATATCGTGCTTGCTCCGTAGAAGCATTCACAAAACCACCTTGAATGGGATTGTAATTCAAGTTTAACCCTAAGCTTGCCGTATCTTGCGAGACATCCGGCGCTAAACCCAATGTGTTTGGTGATGTATTTCCCGAATTATCTGTGTCATGAAGCTCACCAATACTGCCTTGTAATGCCAATGTGGGATAGCCTCCCGCTGCCTGCTGTTTAATCATTTGCATCGCGGCAAGAACAGTATAATTCTGCGCTTTTATACTGTAATTTTGCTGATCAGCAACGTTCACCCAGGTGTCGATATTGTTTGGTTGCGGACTGATCAATGGCAAATGCCGACCCAATCCAGCGAGCGATGTATAATTTTCATCGGTCAATGCACGTAAATTTTCGAGCTGAATATTTAAATTATTTTGCGCAGCAATTTGTTGTGCCACTACTTGATCGTACTTCGAACGTGCATCATATGCATCGGTAATGGCGATCAATCCCACGCGATATTGCTCCCGCGAGGTCTTCAATTGTTCCAACACGGCTCGTTTATTTGCAATGGTGTAACGCAACTGATCATACGCTTGTAAAACGGCAAAATAATCGGTAGCGGTGCGCTGCATCAACGACTGCTGCGCCGCCAAATAAGTGGCTGTCGCAGCCTTAACGGCCGCGCTAGCACCCTTAATTTTCGACCAAGCGGCGAAATTAAATATCTGCTGTGTGGCTGTTAACGTATAACCATACTGCCAATAATACTGACCAGTGCCAATCCCTAAAATACCATTGAAATCACTTCCCGGAAAATTAGGATTAATCCTATCGTATTCACGCGCCCCATTTGCAACGATTGACACTTGCGGCAAATATCCTGCTTCCGCAATCGGCAAATTCATTTTTTGCGAATGCCAAGTGGATTCTGCTTGCGCAAAAATGGGATCACTCTGAGCCGCTTGGTCATAAACCTGCATTAAATTATCTGCAAATGCAGAGGAAAATGAAAATCCTACGACAATAAATCCTATGATATGCGAATAACGTTTCATTACAAAAACCTTTGCTGGATACTAATTCATTATCCGGAATTAAAAATCAAGAAGCAATACCGCGTTTCTTAGAGTCTGCTAAACACCTGTTCCGCTGCATCCAATGTTTTTGCAATTTCAGCATCATGGTGCGCAAGCGACACAAATCCTGCCTCATAAGCTGATGGTGCCAAATAAATTCCCGCATTCAACATCCCTGCAAAAAACGCATTAAAATGCGCTAAATTGCATTGCATCACATCTGCATATTTTGTGACGATTGGCGCGGTTGTGAAAAATAATCCAAACATACCCGTGTGATGATTTTCACAAAATGGGATACCTGCAGCGTCAGCGCGCGCTTTTAACCCATTGCATAATTTTTTGGTTTGCGCCGCTAAAATATCGTATTTTTCAGGGGTTAATTGCTGCAATGTAGCAAGCCCTGCGCTCATCGCCACAGGATTTCCCGATAAAGTGCCTGCTTGATACACAGATCCTAACGGCGATAAATGATCCATTATTTCTGCTCGTCCGCCGATGGCGCCGACTGGCATACCGCCCCCGATAATTTTTCCGAGTGTTGTTAGATCTGGTTTTACCGATACAAAACTTTGCACGCCTTGATAACCCACGCGAAATCCGGTCATCACTTCATCAAAAATCAATAAGCTTTTGTACTGATCGCAAATGTCACGCAAACCCTGTAAAAACAGAGGTTCTGGTAATAACATATTCACGTTGCCCGCAATCGGCTCTACGATAATACATGCAATATCATTACCGTATTTTTCAAATAATTGAACCACGGAATCCAAATGATTAAATTCAGCGATCAGCGTATCTTGCGTTGCGCCGATCGGAATACCCGGTGAACTGGGCGCGCCAAACGTTAATGCACCTGATCCTGCTTTTACCAATACACTATCGACGTGTCCGTGATAACAGCCTTCAAATTTCACGATTTTATCGCGGCCGGTTGCACCGCGCGCCAAACGAATCGCGGTCATGGTGGCTTCTGTACCCGAACTTACCATACGCACTTTTTCAATCGAATCGACGCGCGCGCAAATTTCCTTTGCCAATAAAACTTCATATTCACATGGCGCACCAAAACTTAAACCATTTTTTGCGGTATCAACAACTGCTTGAATGACGGCAGGATGCGCATGCCCTAAAATCATCGGTCCCCACGAACCCACATAATCAATCAATTCGTTGTCATCTACGTCTGTTAAATAAGCGCCTTTTGCAGATGCAATAAAACGCGGCTCACCACCCACCGCTTTAAATGCACGTACAGGTGAATTTACCCCGCCGGGAATGATTTGTTTTGCTGCTTGAAATAATTCGTGGGATTTTGTGTTTTGCATAATTCTCACTTCTAAAAAAAGCCAAGCTATTATTAATAGCGGTTTATGACATATTTTTGCTATTGTCAATAGCAATACAAATAACCATCTAATTTTAAAGAAGTTATGGTTTTACAATTACCAGGATCACAATCGCAAATAACAACAACGTCGGCACTTCATTAAAAAAACGATAAAATTTCGAAGAAAAACGATTTTTGTCGACTTTAAATTGCATTAATAAATATCCGCAAAATAATTGATACGCCCACAACACTATCACTAAAATTAATTTTCCATGCATCCACCACAAATGCGAATAATAATCATAATGCAAAAACAGCAAAATCAAGCCAAACATGCTCGTCAAAATCGCAGCAGGCGTCATGATAATCCAGTAGAGTTTATGCTCCATGATTTTGAAACGCGCAATGCTAATTTGATCTGTACTTAATGTGTGATACATAAATAGTCGCGGCAAATAAAAAAGCCCTGCAAACCAAGCGACCATAAAGATAATGTGAAATGCGAGAATCCATAGCATTAGAGGTGTTTATCCTGACTGAAATGTTCAGATGTGGTAATTTTATGTAAGGTGGCGCGCATACCGTTCGGATGTGTGAAAAATTCCAAGTTGTTGTATAAACAAAAAATTCCGATAATAATGCAAACCGTCTTCATCAGCCTAACCTCTGGGCGTAGTGTATCAAAATTGACACGTATTTAAAAAGGGTCAATAATGCGCGCATGACAACGATTCAAACAGCAGCACCCACCGCTTCGCTTATTTTCACAGATTCTGCTGCGAAAAAAGTCTATTCATTGATTATTGAAGAAGATAATCCAGCGTTAAATCTACGCGTTTATATTACCGGTGGTGGTTGCTCAGGTTTTCAATATGGCTTTACTTTTGACGAAGAAATCAATGACGATGATTGTGTGATCTCGACCCAAATCACAGCGGAAGATGACGAAGATGATGATGAGGGTGGCGGCAACGGTTCGGTCACCGTTAAATTGCTTGTCGATCCTATGAGCTTTCAATATTTACAAAATGCTGAAATTGATTATCGCGAAGATATTAATGGTGCACAATTTGTGATTCGTAACCCTAATGCAAAAACAACATGTGGTTGCGGCTCTTCATTTTCAGCATAAATTTCAAATAGCACGGATGCGCTTCAATGCCCTTTAGATTTATACGAGAATTTATCAAGCTGGAATCCAGCTCCGGCATTATTTTATTTCTCGCAGCCGCTTGCGCACTCATTATCAATAACACGTCGCTCTCACATTATTACGTTTTATTTTTACATACCTCTTTTCAAATTTCTCTCGGCACTTTTATATTAAACAAACCGCTGCAGCATTGGATTAATGATGGCTTTATGTCACTTTTTTTCTTGCTCGTCGGGCTCGAAATTAAACGTGAAATTGTGGAAGGCGAATTAAATTCTGTTAAAAAAGCAACGCTGCCGTTAATTGCCGCGATCGGCGGGATGTTAGGACCCGCGCTTGTTTACATGTTTATGAATCGACATGATCCCATTGGATTTCGAGGATGGGCAATTCCGGCAGCAACAGACACCGCATTTGCGCTGGGAATTTTAACAATGCTGGGAAAACGCATTCCCGTTCAAATTAAAATATTTTTAACAGCGCTTGCGATATTCGATGATATCGGCGCAATTATTATAATGGCTGTTTTTTATAGTGCGAATATTTCATTGCTATTATTGTTCGTATCATTCTCATTGATCGGTGTTTTATTATTATTGAATTATCTCAATGTGCAACGCCTCAGCCCTTATTGCATTGTCGGATTAATATTGTGGATATGCGTTTTAAAATCGGGTGTTCATGCAACATTAGCAGGAATTATCGTGGCGTTTATTATTCCCATAAAAAATTCAAATCATCTCAACACAACTTCTCCAGCACACTATTTACTACATAAACTCCACCCGTGGGTTGCCTTTGGTATTTTACCTTTGTTTGCATTTGCCAACGCGGGTGTTTCGTTTTCAGGGACGCATTGGTCTGATTTTCTATCGCCCATACCGTTGGGTATTTGTTTGGGGTTATTCTTAGGAAAACAAATCGGTATTTGGTGCGCAACCATGACGGCGGTCAAATTAAATATTGCGCACTTACCGCGAGA
>JABDDR010000037.1 GCA_013287505.1 Gammaproteobacteria bacterium | reverse complement strand
AATTTATGAACAAGGAAACTGCGATTGTTATTTTTAATGAAAAAACCATTCGTCGGATTTGGCACAATGATGAGTGGTATTTTTCAGTCGCGGATATTTGTATGGCTTTGACAGATAGCATAGATTCAGGTGCTTATTGGCGAAAATTGAAACAAAGACTCTTGTCGGAAAGTGAGCAGGTCGTGACATTTTGTCACGGACTGAAATTGCCGGCAGCGGATGGGAAAAGATATGTTACAGATTGCGCCAACACCGAAGGCATTTTCCGTATCATTCAATCTATCCCATCACCCAAAGCTGAGCCATTCAAACGTTGGTTAGCGAAAGTGGGTTATGAACGCGTGCAAGAAATTGAAAACCCCGAGTTAGCGCAAGAACGCATGAAGCAATTGTACGAGCAAAAAGGATATCCGCAAGATTGGATCGACAAACGTTTGCGCGGCATCGCCATTCGTCAAAATTTAACGGATGAATGGAAAGAACGTGGCATCACTGCGCAAAGTGATTATGCGATTTTAACTGCAGAAATTTCAAAAGCGACATTTGGCATGACACCGACGGAATATAAAACATTTAAAAATTTACCCACAAAATCAAATGACAATTTGCGTGATCACATGACGGATCTTGAATTAATTTTTACGATGCTTGGCGAAAAAGTTACAACTGAAATTTCAAAACAAGAAAAACCAGCCGGCATGGGTGAAAATAAAAAAGTTGCAAAACGCGGTGGAAAAACAGCAGCGATTGCGCGTAAGGCAACGGAAAAAGAATTGGGGAAAAGCATTGTGAGTCGTAAAAATTATTTACCGGTGTTGGAAGGGAAGGTGTAAGAACAAGAAATGAATCTAGTCCAGATTTTCATGAAATTCTCTACGCGGCGCGTAGGGAATTTTGAATACGCTTTATGAATTCGCTACGCATTGCGTAGCGAATTTAGGATAGACGCATGCTTGATGAATTGGCTACACACTGTGTACCCAATTCAGGGCAGACAGCAAATTTCGCATCAAAATACAAATCAAAATACAAAACGATTTTGCCGACGGAGATTGAGTTGGCGGCGATGATTGATCGGGAGAGTCGAGGGGTTTTTTTGGTGAATGATTTTTAGCTGTGTGGTTTTGTGAAAGCGATAACAAAATCAAAGTTGCAAAGTGCTTTCACATCAAAGCGTTGAGCAATATATTTCAGAAGCCGAGCGACCTGAAGTATCCCCACAAATTTTGAATTGTCGTGAACTTCGTAGAGACGTCGATTTATCGCGTCTCAAATCTCAGAATTACCTTGCCGTATAGTCAATAATACTTACTCAGATGTCAGCGCATTTACAAACACCGATGATAATCATGCATTTGAGACGCGATAAATCGACGTCTCTACGAAAGACTGAATCGCGTCTTTACAACAATGATATTAATTCAGGTGATTATAAAAAAATTTATGGGGATACTTCAGGCCGAGCGACAGCGAATGCGAAAGCATGCTCGAAGCGTTATTTTTTGTTTGATTTGTGCGTGATAGGAAGCTGCGATGTGGACGAATGGAGTGACAGATGATGCGAGAACATGGCAATATCCCCGTTTACAGTTCAGCTGGATTAACAGGTTACCACGACGAAGCATTAGTTCAGTCTGAAGGTTTAATTATTGGCAGAAAAGAAACGATTGGTAAAATTTAAAAATCTAACAGACCATAATAAACTTGGAAACTGATTTCACTTAAATAGGAGTATTAGTAATGAGCAGATGGATATCTGATGAAGAATGCGAACAACTACCTCGTCTCCCAGCAAATGCAGGATATTATGATAATTCATTATCAATGTTATGCCTTGATGTTGGTTATATATTACTACTCATATTGATGAACGCTTCAATGATTCGCTCTGCTCTCAGTTTATTGGGTCTCATCATCCCTGCGCTTCAGCGAAGGGGATTGACGACTTTTTTAAAACCTGAAGGACGTAATGATAGTCAATGCCTTAAAGAAATGTGCGCAGATATTATTAAAAGAAAAAATGAGGCAGATAGTCCAGTACAACTTCTTATAAATCCTATCAGACCAGACTTTAAGAAGAGTTCACTCATAGCTATTGTTGGTAATACCTTAAAAACGCCAACTATACTACTTTCTCCAGAATTTTTGTATTCTGCAGATACATTACCTGCTGAATTATCTTTGACTCAATTAGCCAGCAATCAATTAACGGAAGATGAATGGATATTTCGATATGAAGCATGGCTAATTGAAAATTTTTCAAAAACAAAACCTGAAGATGTCAAAGATAAATTCTTCAGTTCTCAGGCTCAAATACATGAAAGACATTTGCATTACCAATTGATGCTTCGCTATTATCAAACACCCAAAGCTTATAATAACGTTCGTTATGGTATGCTTGCGCATGAATTGAGTCATTTTTACCATCGCGATGACCTTAAGCAATGCTTTTTCACTTTGATAGCACAATTGGCTATCTTTAAATTTTCTAGCAGTAATTCCGTTGCGTTATGCTTATCAATCGCAACATTCTTTTTTCAAAAATTTGCTCAACGTTTAATTGAAAAACGTGCCGACAGTTGGCCTGCAACACTTCCAATAAATAATGACATAAACGCAAGATTGGGTATGAAGCAATACTTATACGGTATAACGGTTCTTGAACAAAAGTTTTTTGAATACTATCCCGAATTGCAAATGAATCCTTCTGGAGTCATAGGGCGTTTAAGATCCATAATGCATGGGTTAACTGAAAGTCATCCAAGTGAGGAAGAGAGAATTCAGGCATTATCGAACGTTAAAGCTGAATCAAGTAATATGGCAATTGCGGCGACGCCCTGATCTTATTTTATTTGTTAATGGATTGCCGCTTGTTGTGATTGAGCTAAAAGATCCAACCGATGAAAACGCGACAATTAAATCTCCACATCAGCAACTGGAGACTTACAAAAATATTATTCCATCGTTATTTATTTGCAACGCGTTCTTAATTATTTCAGATGGATTAGAAGCGCGTGTCGGAACAATTTCATCTAATTATCTGCAAAAGAACATATTTTAAGTTTAGATAATGGCAAGAAACGTTTTATTGATCAAGTTACTGCGCTATCGCGTGCGTTTGCCATTTCGATTCTGCATGAGGCAGCGCTAGCGATTAAAGATCAAGTTGCTTTTTTTCAAGCGATTAAAGAACGACTTGTTAAATTTGAATCGCGCGAGTCGGGGTAGGGTGATGAGGAAACTGAAACTAGTGATTTGTAAAATGCCTGTTTTGAATCTAAACTCTTGCATAATTAGAAATTTGTTGAAATTTCGAGTTAACGAGAAATCCTCGGTAACTGATTTAGATATCCAACCATTAAGGATTTTTTAATAGTTCAAAATAATGTCAACTAGGGTACAATTTGTACCCCGATTGAAATGATTGCTTCGGGTGCAAAAAAGCGAAAATTTGTAAAAGAGAACACAGCCTATGTCCGACAAAGAAATCATCATCCTATCCCGCGACTGCACCGCGCTACTCGTCCCATCCGGCGCGCGCATCATGCTGCACAAAGACACTGAAGTGTCCATCACGCAATCACTTGGCAATAGTTATACAGTTGCTGTTTACGGCAATTTGGCGCGTATTGATGGAAAAGACGCGGATGCGTTGGGGAAAACACCGACGAATCCGCTGGATGAATTGCCGGAAAATGCATCGATTGAAGATAAAGTGTGGATGCAATTAAAAACGGTTTATGATCCTGAAATTCCCGTGAATATTGTGGATTTGGGATTGGTGTATCACTGTACGATTACGCCGGATTTGAAAGACAATACGGGTTATCATGTGAATATTATTATGACGTTGACTGCGCCGGGTTGCGGGATGGGACCGGTGATTGCGAGTGATGCAAAGCAAAAAGTGTTATCGATTCCGGGGGTCAAGACAGTGGAAGTTGAAATTGTTTTTGAGCCGGCGTGGAATCAAAGTATGATGTCGGACGCGGCGAAGTTAGAGTTGGGGATGTTGTAAGAAATTACCCAATAAAATCCTCAATTCCACTATCATTAAACCCATCAATTGGTAATTCATTATGACCGGCAGCAAAGCATGGCTTAGGCGCCACCTCACCGATCCCTACGTCAAAGAAGCGCAGCGATTGGGTTATGCATCGCGCGCTGCGTTTAAATTATTAGATATCCAGAAAAAAGACAAAATATTTAAACCGGGTATGACTGTCGTTGATTTGGGTGCAGCACCGGGTGGATGGTTGCAGGTTGCGAGTCAGTGCATTGGCGTGCGTGGACAAATCATTGCGCTTGATATTTTGCCACTCGAGATTATGCCGCCACAAGTGACTTTTATCCAAGGTGACTTTAATGAGCAGGCTATTTTAGATGCGTTATTTGCCGCAATAAATAATAAAAAAGTCGATGTGATTATTTCGGACATGGCGCCGAATTTGAGTGGTCAATCTTGTATTGATTTACCGCGCAGTATTCATTTGCTTGAATTAGCGCTAGACTGTGCCGAAAAAATATTAAAGCCGGGCGGGGTGTTTTTATTTAAAGCATTTCAAGGGCCTGGTTTGGAAGAATTTGTCCGCAATGTTAAAACGGTATTTACACAAGTCAAATACCGCAAGCCAGCGGCATCTCGCGATGAATCAAAAGAGCTCTATGTATTAGCCATTGGTTTTCGCGGAAGGTATACTTGAGTTTGAGGTAGATGCGATGCACGCCCTTATTGAGGCATGAATCGCGTCTCTACAATTGATAATATGAGGTACACAAGTTTTGAATACAATGTTAAAAAATTTATTCCTATGGCTCATTATCGCAGTAGTGTTAATTACTATTTTCAGTAATTTTGGGCCGAAAGAACCTGATGTTACGCAATATACTTATTCTGAATTCTTGCAATCCGTCAAAGCGGGCACGATCAGTAGTGTCACGATTCAAAACGATATTATTACGGGTAAAGCAAAAGATGGTAAATCGTTTGAAACGTATTTGCCGATGCCCGATCAAAATTTACTGAATACCTTGATTAAAGAAAAAGTGGTTGTGCAGGGTGAACCGCCTAAACAACGCAGTTTATTGACACAAATTTTAGTGAGCTGGGCGCCATTTTTATTGTTAATCGCCGTATGGATTTTTTTCATGCGTCAAATGCAGGGTGGCGGAAAAGGCGGCCCGATGTCATTTGGACGAAGTAAGGCGCGCCTATTGGGCATGGATCAAGTGAAAGTGACTTTTGCGGATGTTGCTGGTGTGACTGAAGCAAAGCAAGAATTAGAAGAAATGGTGGAGTTTTTGAAAGACCCGAATAAATTTCAAAAACTCGGTGGGAAAATGCCCTGTGGTGTTTTATTAGTGGGCTCACCTGGTACCGGCAAAACATTGTTGGCAAAAGCAGTCGCTGGCGAAGCCAAAGTGCCATTTTTTACGATTTCAGGCTCTGATTTTGTTGAAATGTTTGTGGGTGTAGGTGCATCTCGCGTGCGTGACATGTTTGATCAAGCAAAAAAACACGCACCTTGCATTATTTTTATCGATGAAATTGATGCGGTCGGTCGTCATCGTGGTGCGGGTTTGGGCGGCGGTCACGATGAGCGCGAACAAACATTGAATCAATTGTTGGTTGAAATGGATGGATTTGAAGGTAAGGAAGGCATTATTGTCATGGCAGCAACCAATCGTCCGGATGTGTTGGACCCTGCGTTGCTACGTCCAGGTCGTTTTGACCGACAAGTTGTTGTGCCATTGCCTGATATCAAAGGTCGCGAAGCGATTTTGAACGTGCATATGCAAAAAGTGCCATTATCTGATGATGCCAATTCTGCAGTGATTGCACGCGGCACACCGGGATTTTCGGGTGCTGATTTAGCGAATTTGGTGAATGAGGCAGCATTATTTGCCGCGCGTGAAAGTAAAAAACATGTGCACATGATCGATTTCGAAAGAGCAAAAGATAAGATTATGATGGGTGCAGAGCGTCGTTCGATGGTGATGAGTGATGCTGAGAAAAATTTAACGGCTTATCATGAATCTGGTCATGCGATCGTGGGATTGCACATGCCGGAGCATGATCCTGTTTATAAAGTCACAATTATCCCGCGTGGACGCGCATTAGGCGTTACGATGTTTTTGCCGGAAACAGATCGTTACAGTTATTCTAAGCGTCGTTTAAATTGTCAATTGGCTGCTTTATTTGGCGGACGTTGCGCAGAAGAAATTATTTTTGGTGTCGATGCAGTGACAACAGGTGCTTCCAACGATATCGAGCGTGCCACAGAAATTGCGCGCAACATGGTTACCAAATGGGGATTGTCAGAAACGTTGGGACCACTCACGTATGGCGAAGAACAAGGCGAAGTATTTTTGGGTCGCTCAATGACGCAACGTCGTGAAGTGTCGGATGAAACGAATAGAACAATTGATTTGGAAGTGCGAAAAATTATTGATACTGCCTATCAAACAGCGAAATCAACAATCAATACGCATATCGACCAATTGCATATCATGGCAACTGCATTGCTGAAGTATGAAACAATTGATGATATGCAAATCAAAGAAATTATGGATGGTAAAGTGCCGAGTGCGCCAGAAGGGTGGGATGATGCATTGACTGCGCGAGAAAATACGGCGCCAAAATCAAAACCTGTAGAACCTGTTAAACCCGCTGAGCCTAATCAATCTGCTGAGCAAGCGTAAATATATTTGGAATCAGTATGAGCGAGAAAACACCTCGAGCACTCACACTGATTCCTCACGCGCACACTGTTGTTATGGGCGTGATTAATCTGTCGCCACATTCTTTTTATAATTCATTGCCTGATTTTTCTGATGCATTAAAAAAAGCAGAAGAAATGATGCTGCAGGGTGCTTTGATAATTGATGTAGGCGCTGTTGCAACCAATCCAACCGTAAAAATGGATTCCGATATTCCTTCTGTCCAGCAAGAGTTGGACATGGTTATTCCTTTTGTTGAAGCTTTATCAAAAAAAATAAATGTGACTATTTCTGTTGATACCAGTTCCGCAGTGGTGATGGCATCAGCCGTGAATGCGGGTGCGCAGATGATTAATGATCAATGTGCATTAACACGAGAAAATGCGTTAAAAACCGCAGTCAAATTGCAAGTGCCTGTCTGTTTAATGCATCATTTTAATCCAGCACGCAAGCCGGGTAGTTCAACATGCGTAGAATTATTAGCACAAATTAAAAATGATTTACAAAATGATATTTCACGTTGTTTGGAAGCAGGAATGCTGCGCGAACATATTATTATTGATCCTGGTTTTGGCGGTGGACATTTTGGAAAATCTCTAGATGAAAATTTTTATTTATTAGCCCATCTTAAAACGATTGGTGATTTGGGATTTCCTGTGTTGGTGGGCTTGTCTCGAAAAAGTATGTTTGCGGAAATACAATCGGAAATAAAGGATCGCTTACCTGCCAGTATTGCAGGCGCTGTTATTGCCGCGATGCAAGGTGCTTCAATTATTCGTGTGCATGATGTAAAAGAAACAGTGGATGCGATGAAAGTCATTCAAAAAATGTGTGAATTAACGGATAAAATAACATGACACAAAAAAAATATTTTGGCACAGATGGAATACGTGGACGAGTAGGTAGCGACGCAATGAACCCTGATTTCTTAGAAAAATTGGGTTACGCAATTGGTTCAGTTGTAGCAGCAGGATGCACTCAAAAACCCCGCGTTTTAATTGGTCGCGATACCCGCGAATCAGGCGAAGCATTGCAAAGTGCATTGCAATCAGGATTATTATCCGTAGGAATTGATGTGTCTTTGTTGGGTGTGATATCGACACCCGCCGTTGCTTTTCTGACACAAAAATTACAAGCAGAAGCAGGAATTGTGATCAGCGCATCACATAATCCTTTTTATGATAACGGTGTTAAAATCATTGGGCATGATGGTTTTAAATTATCAGATACCGATGAATCAGAGATTGAAAGAAAAATTGAAGCACCATTGCAATCGCATAATAACTTACCTGGCAGTCTCAATACGATTTCAGATGCTGTTTCGCAGTATATTCTGCACTGTGTGAATTTATTGGAAAAACAATTATCACTGAAAAATTATAAATTAATTTTAGATTGTGCCAATGGCGCAACGTTTTCTTGTGCGCCGGAAATATTTTCTGCATTGGGCGCTGACGTTATTTCGATTCATACAAATCCCAATGGAAAAAATATCAATGATCATTGTGGCGCAACGCACTTGGAGAGTTTGCAGGCGCGTGTGTTGCAAGAAAAAGCCGATTGTGGCATTGCATTTGATGGTGATGGTGATCGATTAATGATGGTGGATCATCACGGTGATATTGTCGATGGCGATGAGATTTTATGTATATTGGCAATTGCGGATTCTCAAAAATATAATGCCGTTGTTGGCACTTTAATGAGTAATTTAGGCCTAGAAAAAGCGCTACAATCGCATCATATTCAGTTTGAGCGTGCATCGGTTGGTGATCGTTATGTGCTCGAAAAATTACAAAAAAATCATTGGCGCTTGGGTGGCGAAGCGTCTGGACATATTGTTAACTTAGATTATGCAACGACAGGTGATGGTGTTATTACCGCATTGCAAATATTAAATATTATGCAATCGACGAAAAAAACCTTATTCGATTTAAAAAATGTGATGAGAAAACGTCCGCAAATTTTATTAAATGTAAAAGTTAAAAACCCCAATCGGTTTTCATCCATGCCTGCTATTACAGAAGCGGTGGCTCTTGCTGAAAAAAAATTAAATGGATCGGGTCGTATTTTATTGCGCGCATCAGGCACAGAATCTTGTGTGCGTGTCATGGTAGAATGTGATGAAGAAAAACAGGCGCATGAATTAGCGCAGTCATTAACTGAAGTCGTGGCTTGTGAATTCTCTCGAGAATAACCGATGCAAGCGCATACGTCAGAAAATTTAAAAGTGACAAAATCAGAGTTTAAGGTCATGCTTTTTTGCGTGGCGAATACGGTTGTGCAGTTGTTTGGTATTGATATATATATTCCATCAATGCCGTGGATCAAGGAGAATTTGCATACCACTCAAATGGTGGTTCAATTAACGATCGCACTTTACATGTTGGGTGCAGCATTAAGCGTTCTATTTTCTGGACCTTTATCAGATAAAATAGGGCGCAAACCCGTTATTATGATGGGATTAATTGGCATGATCGCGGGCGGTATTCTTTGTTTGTTTACGCTTGACGGACCGATGCTTTTAATAGGGCGAATTATTCAAGGCATCGGCGTCGGATTTTGTATGGGTGCAAATCGCGCCATCGTTACCGATGTTTTTAGTGCTAAAAAATTAGCAGCGGTCGGCGCCTATTTTGGAACGATCGGCTCCATTTCACCTTTGGTTGCGCCAGTGCTTGGTGGATATTTAGAGCATTATTTTAATTGGCGCGCAAACTTTGTGGTACTGACTTTTTGTTACATTATATTGCTGATCACGTATCAATTATTTTTTCATGAAACCATCCACACGCGACACCCTGATAAATTATCGTTTCAGTTTGTTTTAAAGCGTTATTTGCATATCATTCGACAATCTGATTTTCGCGTATTTGCGATTTGCGGTGGATTAACGCTGGGTATTGGTATTGCTTATGCAACGTCAGCACCTTATATTTTTGAAAAGACATTGCTGATGAGCCCCATTGCTTTTGGATGGCTGGGCATATTTGTTGGCGCTGGAAATATTGCGGGAAAATTAACGGTACCCACATTTAATAAATATTTTAAAATGCAGACCGTTTTGGTAACGGGTCTTTTTATTATTTTATTTGCAGGTATTTTTTTCGCGATTGCGTTGAGTTTTCATTGGTTGAGTATTCCCCTGGTTTTATTGGTTGTTATTGCCACTTTATTTGGGCAGAGTTATGTTGCCGGCAATGCTTTTTCGATGGGAGTTTCACCATATCGTCACATGGGCGGAACTGCGAATGCATTATTGTCTTTTAGTCAAATGGCATTGGCGTTTATGATTAGCGGGATACTGTCATTTACGTCGGATCATATACCTGAATCTTATGCACTGGCGGGGATGTATATTATCATTGGTGGTGTTTGTTTGTTGGTGTTTTTGCAGTATTCGAGAAAGATTGCGAAGTTACTCACGACCCAACATTAAAAAAAGAAAAATCAGCACGCAGCTCACCATGCTTAAAAACGGCAATGTGATAAATCCCAATAATTTTAGATGAATTGCACTACAAGGAACATCTTGCGTGCAAAAATCAATAGGTGAAAATCCTGGAATCATTTGCTCTAAATACTGATAACCTGCAAATAAAAATCCAATAATGGGAAATGGGAGCGCATAAGGCGTTATTATTTTTTCATTTTTAAATGCCGCAATGCCTAATAAAATAACGAGCGGATAAATACAAATGCGTTGATACCAGCACAACTGACATATTGGCCAATGCATGATTTCACCCGCAAATAACGTCGCAATCATTGCAACCAATGCGATAAGCCATGCGATAAAAAGTCCGTATTTTTTCATCTTTCTGCTTCAATGATTTTATCAATACGTGATTTAGTGAGTGGTGAAACAAGAATACCATTCACATAAAGCGTTGGTGTTGCAACGCGACCATTCATTAATTGGTTGGCTTGTGCCAAATTCGCGCTGATGACAGCGTCGTAAGGGCTTTTGACGATGCATTGTGCCAATTGATCAGTGTTAATACCTTTGACTTGATTTGCAAAATTTAACAACTCAGGAACGGTTGCCCAATTTTCATTTTCAGCGGGTTGGTGATGAAAGATATAATTGACATAATCAAAAAACAACGCATTATTTTGCGTATAAACACACCGCGCAGCATTTGCTGCTGGCATTGAGCCTTCAATAAATGCCACATTCATCATGGTGTATTTTGCAATATGCGTATCGATAAAATGTTTTTTGATGTAAGGAAAAATATCAACATCGAAGCGCGCACAATTAATGCATTTGAGATCTTCAAACACAACCAAATGAATTTTTGCTTTGGGATTGCCTAGCGTTGGTTGATTTTGTGTGTTGATGATGATTGGTTTTGGCAATTGTGTTTTGATTAAATAAGGCTTGAGAAAATAAAAAGCGATAGCAGCTGCAATTAATAAACAGACAATACTCATCATGGCAATTTTTACAACAGAATTTTTTTCGGACACAAATAAGTTCCTTATTTTTAAAAAAGAAGTTCATTTTAAGTTTTTTGTTACGCCCGAGCAACAATTTTTGATATAGTGATGAAAAATTGCTGGTCGTTTATCAAGGAGAGAAATATCATGAAAAAGATAATTATATTGTCATTGGCATTATGTGTTTCTGGGGCTGTATGTGCGGCTGATGCACCTTTTTCAACAGGACCTGCGCCTACGCAATCCTACCATTCAGCTACTGATCCGTCGGTTGCGCAACCCTCTGCAACACCGGTTGTCACCACATCTACCAAT
>JABDDR010000036.1:4574-12620 GCA_013287505.1 Gammaproteobacteria bacterium | reverse complement strand
CTAATGATGCAGTCATATCGAATTTTAAAACTCCCATCTCAACTCACATCCTTCCGAACCAACATCTGCACCCCATCACCTTTTTTCAACCCCAAAAAAATAGCGGCTGACATAAAAGTAAGAATACCTAATGTAAAAAATGTATCATGAAAAATTGTCGGCGTGAGTGTCATTTTACTCTGTGACAAAGACGAATAAAAACGCAGTAATATCGCACCTACCGCAACTCCCAAACTTTGCGCCAATATTTGCACGGTGCTGGTGATACTCGTCGACGCGCTTAATTCTTCATCTTTAATTTCTGCTAATGCCAATGAATTCATGGCTGTATATTGTGCGGAAATAAATATTCCGAAAATAAAAGTCAGTGTCGCGATGACAATCATAGAAGTGTGACTATTAATAATTTGAAAAGTCCACAATATTATTCCCACAAAAAAACTATTAATAAATAAATATTTTTTATAACCCATTTTACGCAAAATTTTGATAGCCATTAATTTTGCAAAAATAATGCCGAACGCAATGGGAACCATTAAAAGCCCTGATAATTGCGCACTAAAACCCAATCCCACTTGTTGTAATAATGGCAATAAAAATGGCATGCCACCAAATCCCAATCGCGCACACAAATTTCCAAAAACAGAAATGCGAAAGGTGCGAATACGAAATAAATCAATTTTAATCACCGGATGTTTTTTCCGTTTTGCATGAATGACATAAGCAAGCAGCATTAATAATGCGACACCCATTTTTAACAATGTGGCTGATAAATCATTATGAGATTCACTCATCTCAGATAACGAAAAACAAAATAACGCGAGACTACCGCCAAATAAAATAAAGCCTAATAAATCAAATGGTCTTGGATTTTTAATCGACGTGTCTTTTAAATAATTTGCCGAAATGATCATTAAAAATAGGCCTACGGGAATATTTACCCAAAAAATCCACGGCCATGACAAATGATCCACAATCACACCACCTACAAATGGGCCCACCATCACAGCGATTGAAACAACAATAATCACTGTATTCATCGCATCTACTAACTCATGACGTTTAAACGAACGCGCAATAATCAATCGCCCGAGCGAAATCATAAACGCGCCCCCGATTCCCTGAATAAATCGCGCAATAACCAATACCACCAACGAGTGCGCATATCCGCAGAAAAACGAAGTGAGTGTGAAAAGCCCTATTGCACTCATAAAAATATTTTTCACGCCATATTTATCGGCTGCCCAGCCGCTGATAGGAATAAATATACTTAAGCTTAATAAATAGCTGATTAAAGCGATTTTTATGTCAATCGGACTCACATGAAACGTATGCGACATCGCAGGAACAGCGGTGTTGATAATATTGGAGTCAAGCACATCCATAAATAATGCCATTGATACGATGAGCATGGTGATACTTTTTATTGAAATCATTGATTAATCACTGTCTGGTTTTTGTCTGGTTTGTTTTCGAGAAGATTGATGTCGTTTGTCTTCCAACATTTTTTGTTTCGCTCGACGGGTGCGTCGTTTTTTTTGACGACGCACTTTTTCAATAGCTTGTTGATGATCACTTTTTTCTTTTTTTACCAATGTTTCTATTTTTTCACACAATCGTTGTCTTGCATAATAGCGATTCATTTCGCGTGAACGTTCTTGCTGACATTTTATAATTAATCCTGTCGGCAGATGTTTTAACCACACGCACGAACTTGTTTTATTTATTTTTTGTCCGCCACTGCCGGATCCTAAAATAAATTTTTCCAATAAATCGTCGTCGTGTATGCCAAGTGCTATCATGCGTAATTGAAGTTGTTGCCATTTTTCAGTGGTAATCATGGCGCAGCGCCTGGGCTCAATCCTAAATCAACCAGTGTTTGTCTAGAAGCACCCGGGTGATCCGCCCCTCTTCTTTCAAATTCTGCGATCACACCGGCAGCGGTCACACCCTTTTTGAGAATATCGCTCCAGGCATTAAAAAAACTAATTTTAGCATTGCTTTTGTATAATTTTTCTATCACACCAATAGATGTTAATGCAGCAACGGGTGGTATATTTGCAGCTGGCTGTGCTGCTTGCATCACTGGTTCTGCTTCCGCTGCATTATTTCCATTTTCCGATCCCGTGTCCAACGGTTCTTGATCGTCATCACCATCATGATGAACAATGGGCCTAATCATATGCTCCAATGCTTCAGGTGCGCTGTATACTTGATCTAGTGCGCGCATGTTTTGCAATAATTGATGCTCGGCTGCCGCTGCCGTTTGATGAGAGGTTCTTGCAAAGTGTTTTCTGCAACGTTCAAGTAGTGTCATATTGGATCCAATATCACTTCCCGTCGTGTCAATGAGTTTTAAAAAATCCCTTTGAAAATCCATATGCGTTACAATGGGCATACCTCGATTTTCCGTCTTTATTGCTCTGACTTCGCTGTCGATATGAAGCATTTGATGTGTGAATTTTTTATATAATCCATTTAATCTTGCGTAGTATTCTTCATATTGCTCTGCTTCAGCTTCGTGGGTGCCATATGAACCAGAGAATCGTTCCAGCTCAGTAAATTTTGATTGAAGCGTGCTGATTTCATGCACAAACACCCAAATATCCGCACAAAGACACAGCCTTTTTCTGATTTTTGCCATATCACGAATAGGAACAAATTGCTTTTTAGTAACGTCTTGTTCCTCTGGATCTAATTCCTGTGTAAAAAAGTTATCAGAATTTTTGAAAATGTCGCGCCACTTTTTTTTCTCTCTCGTCAATTCCTCAAGAGAAGGAACGACCAATTCACTGAGCGGTGGAATTTGAATCGCACGGGAATCTGGATTTCTTGATTCTTCATAATATTGAATAAGCAAGTGGAACCATGTGTCCATAAAAGTAGAAGGTATTTTTTGTTCGCCACCGAAAGGACTGGGCAAACAAAAAATAATGCGCTCTCCTGTAGCAGGTGCAGCGATGCCCGCTTTCAAAATAGATAACGGTTGGTCATCAATAAAATTCCAATCCTTATTGGGCGTGATCATTTTTATCAAAAAACGAATCAGTTGATCACCGGAGTCACATAATATACTCAAAATATCTTGGATAATTTCAATAAACGGTTTGGATTTTTCATGTATTCTCAATCCATCGCAAGCGGCATCTAAAGATGTGTAAACGGATGTTAAAAATCGAATACGTTGTGTATGGTCATTATTTTCATCACGCGCATATTGATTGATAAAATTTGTCAATGCTTCCATGAGCGCAATTTCACGTTCGCGACCTTCAAAACGTAATGCATCAGATCTCAATATATTTTGCTGGTACTTTGCCACAAAAGTACTCATGCCAGTGCCATGCCCATGACTGGCATCGTAAATATAACTATCAAGGACTCTTAAAGCCTCATCGACGGCGTTTCTGAAGTTTCTTAGGTTGGGTGGTACTGAATAACGTAACGTCGTATCACGGGATCTTTCTTTTTTTAAGCGCTTTGCTTTGAGGGAATCATTGCCATCGCCAAGCACAAAAGGTTCATGTATTCCAAGCGCTTTTAATCCGGATGTTTCCCAGAATTGAAGAATTCTGTGAATTTCTGCTTCATGTTCACTTTTTTTGTAATGTTGAATTTCTTCATAAACAAATATACCCAGGCCGGCCGCAGCAACACCAAGAAGGGCCACGCCGGCAACAGCGGGATTTGCTTCGGCAACAGAAACAACGGTTGATACTGCGCTTTCTGCTGCCCCGGTTGCGCTACCCGCTGCTTGTTCCGCTACTTGTAATAACCCTCGGGTCATAATCAGCACTCCATTGCTTTAATGTCATTTTAAAACATACAGATTTTTTGGAGGAAATGCGAAATAAACAAAAAATTACTGGGTTGGGGTTGGGGGTTGTTTAGAATCTTTCTTGGCAGGAGTGGAGTCATTCGGACTCGACGACTGCGCAGTAAAAAACGCTGAGCCTGCGCCTAAACCAGACTTGTTGTGGTGCTGTTGAGCAATCAGTCGACACTCTTCATCTGTCAAGCGACATTGATTTCGAAATGATTGAAACCCCGTAACATCGCCTATGACCCGACTAAAATCAATCTTTGCCAGCACTGCCGATCGTTCCGCTGGCGACTCACACGCATTCAAAAGCATGTCAATTCCAATCCCATCTCTTCTAGTAATCGGATCCGATGTTAAATCAATCCGATCCAAAATCATCGCGCGCTGTGACTCTGCGAGCGTCTTAAGCTCAAGAAGATTTCTAAGCCGAAACGCATTATTAATTTTTGTGAAATCAAAGCCATCTAAAATATCAGTGCGTTGCGACTCTGATAGCGTTTTGCAAAACAAAATCCGAACAAGATCCGGACAAGTGTCAATCAAGACCCGCAAATCAATTGCATTTAAAATATCCTGCGTACCATCCGGCGACAATTCAAGGCAGTAATATATGTTAGAACGTACTCTGTCGATCGCTGCCGCATAGGGCCCGCGCTCGTCTTCAGTAATTGGTTTGCTTGGTAATGAGAGAACAAATAACTGCAACAGATCGTTCTGACGTTCAGGCATTGCTCGAATCAACGCGTACAAATCATCAGAAGGCACCAATTCACAGAAATCTTTTGGGGTTGACTGCATATATGAAATTAAAGCGGATAAAAAATCTTTATCTTCAGAATTTATCCCTTCTGTTAAAAATTTGAGAATAAGTGCTTTACTCATGCCAATCGGCGCGCCATCAACAGTCACTTGAAGAAAATTATCTTTCCCTTTTTCAAAAAGAATGGTTTTCGACGGGTCAAGAATCAAGCCAAAATACTGAGATTTTAAAACAGCAACTTGATGCGCAGGCGGTATCGCTGGCGTCATTTCAATGAGGCTTCTGTTCGCTGCGATAAAATCATAAAGTGTTTTATAAATCGAATCCGTAGGAAAATAGCGCGGATCAATCCCAAACGTCAACCAAGGACCCGGATTACAAACCATATCAATCAATAACAACCACGTGGTATCAACACGCGCTGAATCCGTGAATAAACCACCGGGACGTCTTCCACTCTCACTGGCCACTCTTGCAGACAATACATCTAGAAAATCCTCATTAATCTCATGGGGATCAGTTGTATTTCTTCGTTCTTCTGTTATTCGAAAAAACACATCCAGATCCATATCAATGTGCTCCCAAATTTCTTTTGACCAGTGAAGGCGTGGATTTGCGCCCAGAGCTGCTCGAACAACATCCAATGCATAAAGCGATGCGTGGAATAAATTATTAGGTATGGTGGAAGTAATACTGCGATGCGCTTCGTCATGGAGTGTTAAATATAAAGTGTTTGCGGGAATGCCGTGAAAGGAAGCAGCTGCTGCAATACCCGGATAAGAAACAGCAGAATATCGCCCGCCCGCACGCACTGACCGTTCGATATCTTCTTTACTAAATACCCCTAGTCTCGGATAAAGCTTTTTAGCATGTTCGCCATAATAGGCCTTCACCTGCGCATCGCGACTGCCTGCTCCAAAAAAAATAAGGGAAAGTGGATTTTGAGGAACTTCTGCTTCTTCAAAGTCATATCTTTGTATGCCAGAAGAATGCATTTTTACCACATAGACATTTTGTAATATATTAAACAAATTTCTGATTGCTGGATTAGCTTGATCTGCCTGCTTTATTGTGACTTCAAAAATACATTGCTCTGAACGCGGTTTTTTTCTTAATTCTTGTAAAAATTCCTCACTCCCAGCGAGTGAAAAAAATTGTCTTACCATCCGCTTTGCTTCTTCCGTAAAATTACCGCTTGCATCCAAAAGAAACACTTGTTTTACGGCTTCAGCAGTGGATTTTATTTCACGCCATTCAAGCAGTGTGCTGACTTGCTCGCGTGTCAATGCGCCACATGAAAAAGCAAAACAGGCGCTACGCGCTAACTGATCAATATCACCCGAAAATATTTCTGTGAGCACAAACTCAAGGGGCGCTCTTTCCTCAGACAAAAACACCACTAAAGCTTCAGCCCTTTCTTCATCTTCTTGAGAAAAGACCAGCGTATGATCTCCGCAAAAATCTGCAAAATCACGCGCTACAGCAGGATCTTCTGAGCGTCTCATAAAATCTCTCTTCGTTTAAACAGCCTAATTTCAGTATAGTACAAAGACTGTTATAACGATTCCCGATTTCAACGCATTGAATTTTAACGAAATCTTTTGATAGATGCAGTGAGATTATGAGTCGCAAGAGACACTACCGTATACATGTGGTCGCGAAAGCAATTGTCAGAATTACGATTATTTCTTTTGACGTTTTCTAAATTTTTTAGGACCGTGTGGACCTCTTCCTCTTGGCATATGCTCACCTTAAATTTTAAAGTATTTGACAGGGTGTCATTTAATCGAAATCGCGTCTCAAAATCAATATAATAACATTAAGAATACATTAATTTTACAAAATAATGATGTGTTGTTTGCAAAATATACGATTCAGATTAAGATTTCATTTAGAGTTTTAGATTGATAGGTTCGGAAAGATACAATGCCTATAGAACATGCGCCTGGTGCAAATACAGCGATCTGGGGACTACCACCAGCAGATGCGGATGTGGTCGCAGCTAGAGAGATTGTTGCAAATCAATGCCCATCAGAAAGATCGATCGAGTTTGCAGCGCGCTGGGCGTGGCATCTTGGCGCATCCCTCCTAACCGTTGTATGCCTCTATTTTGTCATCTTACCCCTGTTTATAAAAAAATATGTTGTGATATTGGAAACGCTCGCTTATGGTGGCGCTGATAGCTTGAGAAACTACGCGCAAATATCTTGCGATACAGTCAATGACCCAACTTTAGTCAACGATTTTTTAGCTGAATGGACATCTTCAAGCGGCGGTACTTCTGACAATTTAAAGCCAAACACAGTGTCAACATTAGAAGCTATCTGTGGGCAATTAGCTTGCAATTTTTGGCTTAGTATTAGATTCGATTACAGAAAAGTGGGTGATATGCCATTATTATGGACTTGCAGATCACCTGTCTGGTCGGATGGCTTAGAATTAGCGGCTGGAAGCTTGGGATTGTTCATTATTATGTGTGTGTTAGTATGCAAAAACAAAAACACCCTCTCTCAAATAGCTCATAAAATAAAGCGTGGGGCACTTAACGTAGCAAATATTTTCCGTGGGCCAGCAGCGCGACACACCGTGCCTGATCACGGCACGCCATTAGCACCACTAACAGATGATTACGGCACCGCCAACAACCCAATAAGAGCAGTTTAACTGACTATTTCCGCGCAATCATCGTAGCGGCCGCTTGGTCTGTTGGCATAATGATGATGTCACTGACATTCACGTGTGGTGGACGTGTTGTACAATACAAAATCGCATCCGCGATATCATTCGCAACCAATGGCTCAAATCCTTCATAAACAGACGCTGCGCGCGCTTTATCGCCCTTGAATCGTACATGACTAAAATTGGTTTCAACAGCGCCCGGATCAACCGAACTGACGCGAATTTTTGTGCCGAATAAATCCATGCGCAAACCTTCTGATATTGTTTTTACCGCCTGTTTTGTGGCGCAATACACAACGCCTTTGGGATAAGTCGTGTGCCCTGCGATGGAACCGATATTCACAATATGTCCTGAATTTTTCGCAATCATTTGCGGTAACACTTCCCGTGTCATGTACAGCAAGCCTTTTATGTTTGTATTAATCATGTCTTCCCAATCTTGCATATTTGCATCTTGCATCAAATCCAAACCTGCCGCTAATCCTGCGTTATTAACGAGAATATCTATGTTTTTCCAGGGCGCAGGTAATGCTGCTAATTGTGTGATGACGGCGATATGATCACGCACATCCAGCTGGAAAACGTGCGTTTTTGTGTGATATTTTTTTTGTAATGTGTCAGCAAGATCGTTAATGATATCAACACGTCGCGCGCACAGTAATAATTTGCAACCCGCTGCGGCAAATTGTTCTGCACACGCAGTGCCGATACCGCTGGATGCGCCGGTAATTAAAACGATTTTGTTTTTTAACATGAATTACTCCAAAAAGTATTCAGCAATTCC
>JABDDR010000036.1:0-4564 GCA_013287505.1 Gammaproteobacteria bacterium | reverse complement strand
TTTTTGCCAGGGATAAACAGTCACATTTCCGATTTTCTTTTTACGTATCTCATCTGAAAAACAAATTGCCTCGCAAGCGCCGATTTCCTCCGAAAGCGTTTGAATCTGGAGCAAATCGTCACGTCGTACTTCGGCAGTACTTTTTATTTCGATCAACAATAAAGGCATGCCAGGCCGCTCAACAATAAGATCAATCTCGGCACCAGCACCTGTCATCAAATAAGAAAATTTATATTCAGGTTGAAAATAAGACGCTAATTTAAGGCATTCCGTCACAATAAAGCTTTCAAATAAATCACCGTAATAGCTCGTGCCAGGCTTTGGTAAGACATTCAACATGCGCGCTAAGGCACGTGTCACGCCCACATCAAAAAAATAAAATTTAGGCGCAGCAATCAAACGTTTTCTAAATGAATGCTGATAAGGTTCCAATATAAATCCGACAAGTGTGTCCTCTAAAATCGAAAAATAATTCTTCACTGTTTTATCATCAACACCCACATCTCGCGCAATATTCGAGTAATTCACAATTTTCCCATTGGATTGCGCTGCTACTTCAAGAAATCGACGAAAAGGATCCAGATTTTTAATCAATTGTTCCGCCCAAATTTCTTCTTTCAAGTAAGTCAATGTGTAAGCCTGCAAAAACCGCTGCTTATCCTGCTTTGTTTTGAAATTAAAAACACCGGGGAGCATGCCATATAAAAGTGCTGACTGAAGATCAAACGTTTTTCCCAATTCAACATATGAAAAAGGATATAAATGATATACAAACGCTCTGCCTGCTAATAAATTCACGCCCGATAATTTTAATTTTCGCGCGCTAGATCCCGTTAAAATAAAATATTTATTGCATTTTTTTGATTCGATCAATAAATGAATGACGTCCAGTAATTTGGGTATTTTTTGAATTTCATCAACAATAATATATTTTTCTTGTGTGGACATCGCATCGACAACAGACACCAATTCCATGGGATTTCTTGAGAATCGATCTTCAACTATCGTATCGAGTAGATTAATGTAAGTGCTTTCTGAGGTGTCAATTTTATACGTATTTTCAATCAATGTGCTCTTGCCCACGCCTCTTGCGCCAAATAAAAATAAGCTATAGTGCTTACTTAAAACCAAAAGACGCTTTTGCATGATAGGCCCATTACTGAAGATTCGGAGTCAACTCCGAATATGTCGTGCAAATCCGGAGTCTACTCCGAGATTAAACCACAGATGTTGATCGAATACAACCCTATCAATTCAACAGGAATAATGCTAAATTTCCGCTAAAATACAGCCAAAGGTTAACACAACATGACAGCTCGCATACTGGATGGTCTCAACTGTTCCGCGCAAATAAGATCAGAAATCACAGAAAAAATAAAATCCCGTCAAAAAAATCATTTGTGCATTCCAGGATTAGCTGTCATTTTGGTGGGCGATAATAGTGCATCACAAACTTATGTAAATCATAAACGAAAAGCTTGTGATGAAGTGGGTATTATTTCACATTTTCATCATTTGCCTGAAAATACTGATCAAAAATCACTGGAAAAATTAATTGATGATTTGAATAAAAACCCTGATATTCATGGCATTTTATTGCAATTACCATTACCCGCTCATTTGTCCGCTGATGAGTTGCTCGAATTAATTGATCCCAAAAAAGATATCGATGGATTTCACCCCTACAATTTAGGCAGATTAGCGCAAAGACGTCCGTTATTGCGTCCCTGCACACCGTATGGCGTGATGACATTATTAAAAGAAACAGGCGAAAATCTCAGGGGAAAACATGCGGTTGTTGTAGGTGCATCTAATATTGTCGGCAGACCTATGGCATTAGAATTATTGCTCGCTGGTTGCACTGTTACAGTTTGTCATCGTCACACAGTTGATTTAGCGCAGCATATTCGCAGCGCGGATATTTTAATTTCTGCAACGGGTCATCACGGCATTATTAAAAGTGAATGGATAAAGCAAAATGCGATTGTAGTGGATGTGGGTTTTAGTCGTTTGGATAATGGCAAAATTGTCGGTGATATTGATTTTGAAACAGCGCAACGTCGCGCTGGTTGGATCACACCTGTGCCGGGCGGTGTGGGTCCGATGACGGTTGCGACGTTGTTGCAGAATACGGTGAAGGCGGTGGAGATGCTAGAGAAACCCGGCTCAAAAAGGTAAGCCTGACGCGATTAGACGTCTCTACTTTGAAGGTCGTCGTGGGTGATGTGTGGGACGCGATGAATCGACGTCTCTACCACGATCTTTGTTGAAACTTCTTGATTTTTTGTGATCGACATACGGTTTTCGATCAGCAGTATCAGTGCGAGTGTTTCGCTCTGACGAATTGGAACGCTCACCTGTTTTATTAAATGGTTTTCGTTCTGTTCGATCGAAACGTTCGTCCCTTTTATTGAAGCTTTTTCGTTCTGGCCGATCAGAACGCTCACCACTTTTTTCAGGACGATTTACATCACGCGATGCACCGAACTTATGACGCGGTTTAGATTTTTTATCATCATCCGAAAAACGATCGCCTGATCGATTTTCAAAAGGTCTTCCACGATTGCCTTGATCTCTTGGAGTACGATCTTTTGAATAGCGATCTCGTGGACCACGATCCCTGGAATTTCTTTGAAATCTTTCTCGATCTTTATGCTCAAATGATGTTTCTTCGGCAGACACATCAATCGATGAAGATTCCTCTTCATTTAAATACATTAATGCTGCTGCAACCGATTTTGCAGAAAGCGAATGCTTATCCGTTAAATCCATCACAATTTCAATGTAGGGCGCAATTTGTTTTTCTTTTTCACGAATGACCGTAATCATTTTTTCAGTCAGTAATTCTGCGCGTTTTTCACGAATCACTTTTAATGAAGGTGGTTCGATGCGTTTAATTGATTTATTAATATGACGCTCAATGTCATTCAATAATCGCATTTCTCGCGGCGCTACAAATAAAATGGCTTTGCCATTACGACCTGCGCGACCGGTTCTGCCGATGCGATGAATATAAGCATCGACATCTGTTGGAATATCATAATTGATAACGTGCGTAACACGTTCCACATCAATGCCGCGCGCAGCAACATCCGTCGCCACCAGAATATCCAAATCGCCTTTTTTCAAGCGATTAATTGTTTTTTCACGCGCACCTTGGCTCATGTCGCCATTCAGTGCCGCAGCGGTATAACCACGCGCTTGTAATTTTTCTGCTAATTCCGCTGAATCATTTTTGGTGCGCGTAAAAATAATCACACCTTGGTTTTCTTCTACTTCTAATAATCGGGTCAGCGCTTCCAGTTTTTGATTTCTAGAAACAGAAATATAACATTGCTCAATTGTTTCAACCGCATTGACTTGCGCTTTAATTTGAATTTTTTTCGCATTTTTCAGGTATTTTTGCGCAATTTTTTGAATAGAGGATGGCAGTGTCGCGGAAAATAAAGCGGTTTGATGAGGACCTGTCATTTGACTTAAAATCCACTCAACATCTTCTGCAAATCCCATCTTCAACATTTCATCGGCTTCATCCAAGACAACCATTTTTAATGCATCTAACGAAATTGTTTTGCGACGCATATGATCCATCAAGCGACCTGGCGTACCCACGATCACTTGCGATCCACGTTTTAATGAACGTAATTGCGTGCCGAAATCCTGTCCACCATAAATCGGTGTTACTGAAAATCCTTTGATATGCTTGGCATAACTTTGGAAAGCTTCGGCCACTTGAATGGCGAGCTCGCGTGTTGGCGCTAAGATAAGCGCTTGCGGTGCTCTCACCGAATGATCTAGGCCAGATAAAATAGGCAATGCAAACGCAGCTGTTTTACCAGTGCCTGTTTGTGCTTGCGCCAATAAGTCTTCACCATTTAATAAAACGGGAATACTTTGTTCTTGAATAGGTGTCGCTCTTTCGTAACCTAAGTCAGAAAGAGCCGACAAAATTGACTTCTCAAGCCCAAAATGGGCAAAAGCATTTGTTTTTAACGACATGGGACAGATTCTTTTGGGTAAATTTAACCTCTATCGTGTCTGTCATTTCTATCCCTGTTAAATGAACGAGCACCGCCGCCTGGACGTCTTGATGGTCCGCCTGGACCACGACCGCCTGAACGGTCTTCATCTCTTGCAACATTTACTTTCAACTTTCTACCACTCAATTCAACGCCATTGGCAGTTGCAACAGCACTTTCACAATCCTGAGTTGAGCCATAAGTAATAAAACCAAAGCCTTTTGAACGACCTGTGTTAAAGTCGATGATTAGCTTAATATCTTCGATGTTTCCGAACTGTGAAAAATAGTCGCGAAGTTCGTCTTCCGTCGTATTGTATGACAAATTTCCGACGTAAATTTTAGGTTGACTCATTATTATTGATCTCTATTCTGTAGTTATAAAAGACCTTCGACGTGCAATCTTTGAGGAATTCTATAAAACAGAAGGCCTGGTGACACGAGTCAGGTGGCACCGATCATACGGGCATTTTGTTAAAATGTCCAGGAATCCCGACGCTTTGGGTACGATTAAAAGTGCAGGTTGTGCAAACATTGAAACAGCGA
>JABDDR010000035.1 GCA_013287505.1 Gammaproteobacteria bacterium | reverse complement strand
CTTGCTATCAAGTCAGCTCGTTGCCTTGTGGCAATTTTAGAGTTGAGAATCGCGTCAGTTTTGTGTTCAAATGGCGAATAAATTAAAAATTAAGAACATTTTATGAATATTTTAAAAGAAATTAATATAAAAAATTGGCAAGAAGAAATAAATGCATCTTTGCAGCAAGAGGCGATTACGTCTTTAGAAAACGATTCTATTTTATTTTTTCCCGACTTAAATTTTGAATTAAATGACGATGAAAAATATTTATTAACACCTGAATTCAGCGATCTGAAATCAAAAAATATCAGTTATCATTGCAAAGATCATTCATTGCGCGGCATGAATAGTGATCCTACCGCACAAGAAAAAATGAAATCACTGATCGCGCGTTTTCATCAATATGCTTATGAATTTGTTTGTCAATTATTTCCAGCATATGTGCCGCATTTGGAAGTGGGTCGCACCAGTTATCGCCCCATTGAAATTCGTGATCGCCACAATAAATCCTATAAAAAAGATGATACACGATTACATGTCGATGCATTTCCCAGCAATCCAGTGCAAGGACGTCGCATTTTACGGGTTTTTTCGAATATTAATCCGCAGGGTCGGCCGCGCGTGTGGCATGCGGGAGAATCATTTTCGACAGTGGCGCGACAATTTTTGCCGCGAATTAAAAAACCAGTGCTGAATGGAAAACTATTAAAATTACTGCATATAACAAAAAGCGTGCGCACGCCATATGATCACATCATGCTACAATTGCATGACCAAATGAAAGCAGATGAATACTATCAAGCCCATGTTAAAAAAACGCAAATACAATTTCCAGCGGGATCAACATGGATTGTGCAAACAGATTCTGTTTCACATGCGGCATTGTCAGGACAATATGTGTTGGAACAAACATTTTATTTGCCAGTTTCCGCAATGGTAAATGAAAATTTATCCCCATTGCGTGTATTGGAAAATTTAACTGCAAGCAGTTTGTGCTGAACTATTTTTCCGTTGGTGTGTCTTTTTTTTCTGTGCTTGCAGATTCTGCTGGTTTTGTTTCCGCGACAGGTGTTTCGGTTTTCGCTTCCGCGGTTTTTTTATGATCTGGTTTATTTTTAAAATCCGTGACGTACCAACCACCACCTTTTAATTGAAAGCTCGTTGACGAGATTTGTTTTTCTAGGCCGTCTTTGTGACAGTGCGGGCATGTTTTTTCAGGCGCATCCGATATTTTTTGCAAAATTTCGCTTGATTCATGGCAAAATGTACAGTGATATTCATATAAGGGCATCGTTTGACCTCCGGTAATAATGCGAAATTCTACTGTATTTTAGAGCGAACGCCTATAATGAGATATGGCAAAAACAAGGGAGTGTGAGTCATGAGCAGAATGAGAATATTGCTGATAATGATAGCGATGTGTTTAATGGCAAATCTATATGCTGTTTGTACTGACGTGGATGGTGCCAGTGGCAGCATACAATGTCGACCGGGCGATCAAGCACATATCACAGGTGAAACAGGGCGTTATCGCCAGTGTATGAATGTAAAAAAATTGGATACGGCGGGTAACGAACTATCTGCAACACATTATATTTGTTCAGGTGCCTGGGTTAATAGAAATGAAGCAGATGATAGTAATTTTGTATGTGAACTTGAGCCAAGAGATCTTTGTTGGTAGTTTTACAGCTCTGGCAGTAGAGACGTCGTCCATCTCACTCTATCCATTTCTGGAATGGTGCTTCTTGTTCTGTCTCCAAATATTGTCTGATTATAGGAAGGTAGCGTTGGTGGTTGATTTTCTGCTGGCCGACGTAATGCCTCTACCCTATTTCTGAGCTGTTCAATTTCTGCAAGCAGTTGCATTTCGCGATTTTGTTGATGAGCCGGAATATCAAATGGTTCAATTCCAAGAAATTGACAGTATTGTGAATAGGATAAGTTGCAATGTCCTGGTGATTTCTCATGGAGCGCAATAGGGAAATGAACGCCATATTGCACAATAAAACGGCGTGTAAATGACATCAAGCGAGAATTATATAGACCCATAGAAGCCAGATCATGAAAAATGTATACTCCTCTTGGGTGAAATCTATTTTCATTGAACATTTGAATAACAAACAATGCATCAGAAAATTTTTTTTCAGCGTCAGGCGTCAAAGTCCTTTCAGAGTATCGTGTATTAAGAAGTCGGATGAATTCAGCTTTGAGTACGCAGATTTGCGGAAATGCATCGTGTTGATTGAGAGCATAAATTGCGTCAATAATTATTGGACGCATCATGTCTTGGTCGGATTGAGATAACAACGTATGAATTAATAATTGAGCCGATCTTGATCGCTCTCCAGCCACTTCAAGTTGATCTTGTTTTTCTCTCACATCTGTCTCCTATTAACCCCGCGCCAGGCAGAACTTCCATGCCTTCTTCGAAACAAGGCATGGAAGTTCTGCCTGGCACGGGGTTTGGCACGGGGTTTGGCGCGAAGTTCATTCATCCCACGACAACGCACCGCCTGTTTGATATTCAATTACGCGCGTTTCAAAAAAGTTTTTTTCTTTGTTGAGATCCATCATTTCGCTCATCCATGGGAATGGATTTTCAACACCGGGATATTGTTCTTCTAAACCCAGTTGCACGCAACGGCGATTAGCAATGTAGTGCAAATAATCTTGAAACATGTCTGCATTTAATCCCAAAATACCGCGCGGCATGGTGTCGCGTGCATATGCGATTTCTAAATCAACGCCGTCGCGAATCATACGTATCGCTTGCTTTTGAAATTCAGGTGTCCAGATGGCTGGATTTTCAATTTTAATTTGATTGATCACATCAATACCAAAATTCGCATGCATCGATTCATCGCGCAAAATATATTGAAATTGTTCGGATGTGCCCGTCATTTTTCCGCGACGACCCATGGCTAAAATTTGCGTAAATCCGACGTAGAAAAAAATGGATTCGAACACGACATAAAATGCGATTAAATCACGTACCAAACGCTGATTATTTTCGTTCGTACCTGTATGAAAATCAGGATCACATAAACTTTGTGTGTAGGGTAATGCCCACGATGCTTTGCGCGCAACACTGGGTACTTCGCGATACATATTAAATACTTCGGCTTCGTCTAATCCTAAACTTTCGATGATGTGCTGATACGAATGTGTGTGCAACGCTTCTTCGAATGCTTGACGTAATAAATATTGACGACATTCGGGGTTTGTAATGTGACGATACACCGCTAAAACAAGGTTATTAGCAACGAGTGAATCGGCGGTTGCAAAAAATCCCAAGCTGCGTTTAATAATCGTTCGTTCGTCTTCTGTTAAACCATTGGGATCTTTCCAGAGCGCAACATCGGCTGCCATATTGATTTCATTCGGCATCCAGTGATTTGCGCAGGCTGCTAAATATTTATCCCACGCCCATTTGTATTTGAAGGGTACGAGTTGATTTAAATCCGCGCGACAATTGATGATTTTTTTGTCGTCGACTTGGATGCGGGCGGCGTTCATGGTGAGTTGTTCGAGGCCGGTGATTCTTTCGGGTGCTTCGGTTGTCATGAAGATTCTCCTTGGTTTTTCGTAGAGACGTCGATTTATCGCGTCTCAAATAGTTAAGTAATCTCGGTGCTCAAAACAACTGCACCGAGAATACGATATTTAACACACATCACAGATATTCGTATATTTGAGACGCGATAAATCGGCGTCTCTACTGACAGGCCTCACAATCTGGATTATCAATCGAGCATGCTTTCGGCTCGCTGGATTCCAATTGAACTGCATTTAATTTCGTATCGCTAATCGTCGATTTTTCCGTACTCGTTGCGCCCAAACTCCGCAAATAATACGTTGTTTTTAATCCGCGTAACCACGCCATGCGATACAACTCATCTAATTTTTTACCGGACGGCTCTGCCATATATAAATTCAATGATTGCGCTTGATCAATCCATTTTTGTCTGCGTGATGCCGCTTCCACCAACCACATCGGATCAATTTCAAATGACGTTGCAAATAATAATTTCACATCTGCGGGAATGCGATCAATCGCTTGCAAACTGCCGTTATAATATTTTAAATCGTGAATCATCACTTGATCCCACAAGCCGCGTTTCTTTAATTCAGTCACGAGTAGGGGATTGGCAACGGTAAACTCACCCGACAAATTCGACTTCACATATAAATTTTGATACGTCGGTTCAATCGATTGTGACACACCGCAAATATTTGAAATCGTTGCGGTAGGTGCAATCGCCATCGTGTTTGAATTGCGCATTCCCTGTTTCATGACGATTTTGCGCAACGCTCCCCAGTCTAGGGTCATATCAGTATTTTGTTCCAGTAAATTACCGCGTGTTTTACGCAACAATTCAATCGAATCAATCGGTAAAATGCCGCGATCCCATAATGAATTTTTATAACTGTCATATGTACCGCGTTCAACCGCTAAATCACTCGACGCAGTAATCGCATAATAGCTAATCATTTCCATGCTGCGATCTGCAAACTCTACTGCGCCAGAAGACGCATAAGGAATATTTTGCAAAACCAATGCATCTTGAAAACCCATGATGCCCAAACCAATCGGACGGTGTTTGATATTAGAATTTTTAGCAGCAGCGACACTGTAATAATTAATATCAATCACATTATCGAGCATGCGTATGGCTGTTTTTACAGTTTTTTGTAATTTCGCTGCATCCAATTTTCCATTTTTCATATGATTCACAAGATTCACACTGCCTAAATTACACACGGCAATTTCTTCGTGTGCTTTTGTATTCAATGTAATTTCAGTGCACAAATTTGAGCTATGAATTACGCCCATGTGTTGTTGTGGCGAACGCAAATTACAGGGATCTTTAAATGTGATCCACGGATGTCCTGTTTCAAATAACATCGTGAGCATCTTACGCCACAAATTAATCGCAGGAATGGATTTACTACGTACTTCACCGCGCGCGGCTTTTGCTTCATATTCCACATATTTTTTCTCGAATGCATCACCGAACAAATCATGCAACTCGACAGTTTCATCCGGCGTAAACAACGTCCAATTTTCTTTATTAAACACACGTTTCATAAATAAATCAGGCACCCAATTTGCGGTATTCATATCATGCGTGCGACGACGATCATCACCGGTGTTTTTACGCAACTCTAAAAATTCTTCGATATCCAAATGCCATGTTTCTAAATACGCACACACCGCACCTTTGCGTTTTCCGCCATTATGCGCTAACGCGGCAGTTGTCATGTAGGACTCATCGCCTTCTACTTTTAAATCATAAACAAAAGGAACCGGCACAATAGATTTTATTGTGCGAAGACGCGTAAACAGCGTGTTATTCCATACAAACCAGTTACGTTTTGTGACGTACTTGCAATCAACGAGATCCGCTATTTCTGGTACCGCCGGAATACGTAAATCAAAGGCTTTTACGGTACCGCGAAAGTTGATTTTTTCACCATTCTCGCGAGTGCCAGTATGAGATTGTGATCGAACACGATATTGTCCTGCGCAAGGAATGCCAAGGCGTAGTAACTGATATCGTATTCCTTCAGCAAGCAGCTCAGAAGTAGTAGTAAAATAAATCTCTTTACTGCGACTGACACCACCATCGGTTTCAAGCAACCCTTTTATAAGCGCCAATGTTTGATGATGTGGTAGATGCGAAAAACGACGCGCAATGTGTTTTTGTTTTTTTGTGTTATAAATATCCGATTGTGTGAATGGCAAAACCGAATGATCAAGACCCACAAATCGCCCTGTTGTTCCTTCGCGCGCCAATCCTTTGCCGATCGACCAACGAATTTGCTGGTAACTATTACCACGGTTGCAGATCCAGTAATGGATGCCATGCTTCTCAAGATACTGACTTACAAAAGTTAAGTGTTGATCTTTTTGCGGATTGCCGCAAACGCCCCATTCTGTTTCAGAAAGATGTCCATCACCCAGCAATATCCCGTATAAGCGCGCGTCTTCCTCGCTAAAATTGTCGACAGGTATTATTTCTTGAGGAATGGTTTGACCGATATAATCAAACGCTTTTAAGTTGCCCGCATCTACCCAGCTAGGCACTTGCTTCTCGTTAGCCAATTGCGCCAGTGTTCTTTCTATATTTTGCGCGTATGAAATATTTTGAATGGCCCAAATAGGATGGCCAGCAGTGACTTTGATTGGACGAATAGAATGTTTTATATCAAGCTCAACCATCGCGTCAGTTTGATTATACAGCATATGATCCAGTACTTCTCGATATTCCCCGCGCTGTCCTAATACCAAATCGCCACGTTTCACCTCTTGAATGGGTTTGATGCCGTCAGCGGTAAAGAGCATTGTGTCCGGCGCAAAACATTGATTCACTGCAACAGCCGTTGCATTAGCCACATTTAAAAACGGCACCACGCCGGATGATTTGCCATTCGTGCCTTTGATATAAGCACCCATTGCACGCACTGGCGTCCAATCATTTCCGAGTCCACCCGCAAATTTGGATAATAATGCGTTGTCTTTTAGCGCACCGTAAATGCCATCCAAATCGTCAGGCACGGTGGTTAAATAACAGCTGGATAATTGTGGTCTTAATGTGCCTGAATTAAATAATGTCGGCGTTGAAGACATATAATCAAAGCTCGACAACAATTGATAAAATTCAATCGCACGTTCATTTTTTTGTTTGCCTTCGCAATGCGCTAATCCCATCGCCACGCGCATAAAAAATACTTGCGGTAATTCAATGCGCACTGAACGGTGATGAATAAAATAACGATCATACAATGTTTGAATGCTTAAATACGTAAATTGCAAATCGCGCGACACATCGATTGCTTTACTTAACAAATCCAAATCAAACTCTTTTAAATTCGGATTTAATAATTCTTCATCAATACCCTTTTGAATAAAGGCTTTAAATGCTTTGGGATATAATGCACCCATGCTTTCTGCTGCCAAATCATAAGGCACTTTTAATGCATCCATCGCTTCGCGATATAAATCTTGCAATAATAAACGTGCAGTGACATACGAATAATTCGGTTCTACTTCAACCAATGTGCGCGCGCTCATCACGAGAGATTTGTAAACATCTTTTTGCGCAACACCATCAAATAAATTTTTGCGCGCATCTTCAATGACTTTTGTAGCGCTGACATCGGTTAAACCTTGACACGCATCCACAGCTAAATTGCTGAGCATGTGCATATTTAATTTTGTGCGCGAGCCGTCTTCTAAAATCACATGAATGGGTTTTTCTTCTGTATGCGTTGATAAAATATCGCGCGCTTCACGTCTTTTTTCGCGATATAAAACATACGAACGTGCCACTTGATGCTCACCGGCACGCATTAATTCTAATTCCACCAAATCTTGAATTGATTCGATGTGAATGGTGCCACCTGCAGGCCAGCGTTCTTTACAACGCTGTGTAATATTATGTGTTAATTGATTGGCAATATGCTGAATGCGTTCAGAGTTATTGGCATTGTCACCTTCAACGGCTAAAAATGCTTTTTTGATTGCCACCTCAATGCGACTGGCATCAAATGCCGTCAATTCACCATTCCGGCGAATGACATGCAATTGCCCGGGCATAGGCGAAGCTGAAAGTTGACTTTGACTGATTTGTGTGTCCATCTCAATTCTCCATTAACACAAGATGTAGTGATTTTTTAAATGTAAAACACAAGATAATGTGTTTTTGGATTGATTTCAAGAGAATAAGATGTGGGAATGATGTGGATAACTCCCACTCCCACTCCCACTATGCTACGATGTCTCAAAATAAATTATTGAGTACATTACCGTGATTGATTCAGAAGGTTTTCGTGCCAATGTGGGCATTATTGTGACCAATGGCAAAGGACAATTATTATGGGCGCGCCGACGTGGCAGTCAAAATGCGTGGCAATTTCCACAAGGTGGAATTTCCGAAAATGAAATACCTGTTGAAGCAATGTATCGTGAGCTAACCGAAGAGTTGGGTTTGGTGGCAGATGATGTAAAAATTTTGGCAGAAACCAAAAATTGGTTACGTTATCGTTTACCTGTTCGTTTTCAACGTCATGATGATTTACAAAAATGTGTGGGACAAAAACAAAAGTGGTTTTTATTACAATTAATTGGTGATGATGCACGTGTGAAATTAGATATTTGTGATCATCCAGAATTTGACACATGGCGATGGGTGAGTTATTGGTTTCCACTAAAACAAGTTATTTTTTTTAAACGTTATGTCTATCGGCAAGCATTAGAAGAGTTCTTAAAATTTATGCCGAAGTGAGAGGGGCAGGATGCCTATTGATCTTAAAGAAATTGCATTTATTGGCGGTGGATCTGTTGTTGCTGAGATAATTGCTCATCCATTTTCGACGGGTTACGTTGTATGGCTATCGGGAATATCCCTCAAGCAATCTGTCGCGCAAATCAGGAAAACAGGCGGTATTTATGCTGGTTTTAGCGCGCAGTTGGTAACAAGTTTTCCAGGCGTATTTTTCTATTTGGAAGGAAGGAAATTACCACTTCAGTTTTCTGATGGTAAGAGTTATTTAGCGCAATGCATGCAGGGATTATGCGGTGTTGCGGCCGGAACGATCGTATGGGGACCGGCATCGCGATTAGCGACGCTTCAGCAAGCATCAGGCAATGCAGAAAATGCATTTAATCGGTTATCAATACTGGGTAAAAGCAAATTTATTTGGAAAAATGAAGGTGCTCGTGGATTGTATCAAGGCGCAGTGCCAGGCGCGTGTTTTCTTGTCGTAAATGACATCATAGGGTATTGGCTTCAAGCACTATTGTTGCAGCGTTACTCAGAAGAAAAACGCAATGATTACATACCCTCATGGCTTACAGCGATGATCGCTTTTAGCTTCGCAGCGATTATCACATCACCCATTAATGTTTGTGTAACGCGACTCAGAGCTTCTGAATCTATAAATCCCACTGATAAAAAAATGTCACAGGTGTTTCAAACGGTATACAAAAACAGTGGTTTTCGTGGGTTTTTCAGAGCACTGCCACTGGCGATGGGATATTCGGCTGCATGGTATGCAACAATGTCAGTCATTACGACTTATCGTAAAAAAAATGCAATTTCGATGATGTGATGTACTCTCCACATAGAAAATAAATAGGCAATTTTTGCTTGATTTGATATGCTTGTGCGCAACTCATAATACGCTGGAAATGCCATGAAAATCGCTATCATCAACGGTCCCAATTTAAATTTGCTCGGCACACGTGAACCTGAAAAATACGGCACAACCACATTAGCAGAGTTAGAAAAAAAATTATTGCATGAATCGCTGACACTGGGTGTGGAATTATGCTTTAAACAAAGCAATCATGAAGGTGAATTAATTGATTTTATTCATTCGATAAAAAATACAGTGAAATATATTATTATTAATCCCGCTGCTTTTACGCATACCAGTATTGCATTGCGTGATGCGCTTTTAAGCGTGAATATCCCTTTTATTGAAGTGCATATCAGTAATCTTTTAAAACGCGAACCTTTTCGTCATCATTCTTATTTGAGTGATATTGCGGTTGGCACGATTGGTGGTCTTGGCATATTAGGTTACAGTTTGGCGTTGCAATATTTTATGGAGCAATGATTTTGGAATGGGAAACATTAGTATTAGCATTGCTGATTTATTTTTCATTGGGTCTTGCATCCGGTTTAATGTCAGGATTGTTGGGCATTGGTGGCGGGCTTGTCACTGTGCCAGGATTAATGTTGGTATTTCAATTTGAGTCTATAAATCCAGCCATTGCGATGCATATTGCTGTCGGCACCTCATTGGCAACCATGGTGCCGATTACGTTTCGCTCCATGCGATCTCACATGAAACACGATCTGACTTTTTTGCCCATTTATAAAAAAATGGCGCCCGCGGTGATTGTGGGTGTGATTGGCGGTGGTATTATTGCGCGATATTTAAATTCTGCTGCACTGCAAATTATTTTCGGCATATTTACTTTCGCGATGGCGCTACTTTTATTTTTTCAAAACAGCGCTGTGGTAAATCATAAAAAATTACCTGGCAGAGCAGGCATGTTATTAGCGGGTGGATTTGTCGGTGTGCAATCAGGCATGCTTGGCGTAGGTGGTGGTTCGTTCACAGTGCCATTTCTAACGCACCGTGGCGTTGATATTCGCGTGGCATTAATTGTATCCGTGACCATTGCAATGACAGTTGCAACACTCGGCACGATTGCTTATATGCTTGCCGGCATGCACATAAATGAATTGCCACAATGGAGCACGGGTTTTATTTATTGGCCTGCTTTTATTGGACTTGTGTGCGGTGGTATTTTGATGGCACCATTTGGCGTGAAATTATCACGTCGATTATCAGCAAAAACATTGAAAATATTTTTTGTGATATTTTTGTTGTGCGTGAGTGCGCATATGTTAATAAAATAAATAACGAGAATTTTTATGTTCTATTATCCTTCAAATATTAATCCCATTGCATTTTCAATTGGCCCGATTAAGGTGCATTGGTATGGCTTAATGTATCTCGTTGGCTTTGTCGGCGCTTGGTTGCTCGGTTGTTATCGCGCCAAAAAACCGGGCAGCGGTTTTACAACCGAGCAAATTACCGATTTAATTTTTTATGCTGCATTGGGTGTTGTGCTCGGTGGACGTATTGGTTACATGTTGTTTTATGATTTACCCGGATTTATCCATCATCCGTTAACATTATTTCACGTGTGGGATGGCGGCATGTCATTTCATGGCGGATTATTAGGCGTGTTAGTTGCGCTTTTATTTTATAGCCGTCATTTAAAAAAATCCGTGTGGGAATTAACCGATTTTATTGTGCCTATGGTGCCGATTGGATTAGCCGCAGGTCGCGCAGGTAATTTTATTAACGGTGAATTATGGGGAAGAGTAACGACTGTGCCGTGGGGGATGGTTTATCCGGGCGCCGGTCCATTGCCACGACACCCATCCGAAATTTATGAATTTTTATTAGAAGGCGTCGCCTTATTTTTAATTTTATGGTTTTTTTCAAAAAAACCGCGTCCAAGATTTGCAGTGACCGCGCTTTTTTTATTAGGATATGGCTGCTTTCGATTTTTTTGTGAATGCTTCAGACAACCGGATCCGCAATACGGTTATTTGATGTGGGGATGGGTGACGATGGGGCAGATTTTGTCGTTTCCTATGATTATCATTGGTGTAATTTCGCTTTATTATATTTATTTCAAGGAAACGAAAAAATGATTAGACATATTTTGTATTTGGTTGGATTGTCTGTTGCTGCGATTTTTTTTAAAAATCAATTAGTGCATGTCGTACATTTTTTAATGTATCTGCATGCGCGTATTGCAAACGGATTGGGCGTTATCTTTTCCGTCGATATGGTGGGTGAAATGGTGCAATCGGTACTTTCGCTCTTATTAATTCCTGTTGTGGTGGGTATTGTGATTGGATTGGCGCATTTTATGTTAAAACAAGTGCATTTCCCGCATACCATGACGGTCATTTGGATTAGTTGGGCGGTGTTATTGGTAGCAGTATTGTCTGGTTCGCATCAGGGATCGGCGCCTGTTGCATTTAATGACATGAGCACGAATAGCGATATGAGTGCACAAGGTAATATGACTGCGCAAGGTGATATGAATGCAAAATCACTTGCGCAAAACGGAGCAATGCCTGCGCCAGGTGTATCCACTGAAAAATTGACGAAGTAATCAAATGAAAATTTATTTAGATCTATTACAAAAAATAATCGATACCGGTGTGATGACGACTGATCGCACCGGTGTTGGTACAAAACGCATTTTCAGTCACGATATGCGCTTTGATTTATCTCGTGGTTTTCCATTACTAACCACCAAAAAATGTCACACAAAAAGCATCATCGTAGAATTGCTTTGGTTTTTAAACGGCGATACCAATATTAAATTTTTAAATGATCATGGTGTTTCCATCTGGAATGAATGGGCGAATGCCAATGGTGATTTAGGTCCTGTTTACGGCAAACAATGGCGTCGCTGGGAAACCAAAGACGGCCGCGCCGTTGATCAAATGACGCAATTAATCCATCAAATCAAAAATAATCCCACCTCGCGTCGCTTAATTATTTCTGCATGGAATGTCGGCGACATTGATCAAATGGCTTTGCCGCCGTGTCACTGCCTAATGCAATTTTTTGTGGCAAATAATAAATTGTCGTGTAAATTAACGCAGCGTTCTGCTGATGTTTTTTTGGGTGTGCCATTTAATATTGCGTCATACGCATTATTAACGCACATGATTGCACAACAATGTGATTTGGATGTCGGCGAATTTATTTGGTCGGGTGGTGATTGTCATTTATATTTAAATCATATGGAACAAGCGCAAACGCAATTGGCGCGCACGCCTACTGCATTGCCAACACTGCATATCAAGCGAAAACCCGATTCATTATTTGATTATTGTCTGGATGATTTTGAAATCCAAAATTATGTCGCACAACCAACAATTAAAGCGCCGATTGCGGTTTGATATGCAGCAGCTTGTTGGAATGCACCGCTTTCTAGTGAATCAGTTCTTTATTTAATTATTGCACTTTGTTTTACATTACAAAACACGTGCCGCCGTTCCTGCCGAATAGATCACCACCACCAATATCAACAATTACGGCAGCTGTGGTGCATCACCCAATAATGCAGGATCAATAATTGGGGAATCAGAACGAATTGGGGAACCAGAACGAATTAGGGGGTCAAAAAGAATTAGGGAATCAGCATTACCATTATCATTGTGTCTGTTGGTCGCACCATACCCCGCAGGTTGTTGAGTAAAGCGATGCGCATTTTCATGGGTGGCGTTGATTGTTATTCTTGTCTCTCTGTCCGCTGCCGTGCCCTCAGTGTTTTTACTGTGTTTTTTACTATATAACGAT
>JABDDR010000034.1 GCA_013287505.1 Gammaproteobacteria bacterium | reverse complement strand
ATAATGCCGCATCATTTAAACGTAATTTGGATAATGCTTCGCGAAACGCTTCATAATCATCTGCGCTGATGGGAAACATCCCCGCATACACTTGTGGTTTTACTTTTTTAAATCCGGGTAAAGGATGTTCAGCGGGCTTGCGTGCAAGCGTTAATGTATCGCCCACGGGCGCGCCGAAAATATCTTTGATGCCTGCAACCACATACCCTACTTCACCCGCAACTAATTGCGGCAAGGGATGACGCTTGGGTGTAAAAATACCGACACCATCAACCAAATGATCGCGACCTGTCGACATCACGCGAATTTTATCGCCGACTTTCAAAACACCTTGCTTGACGCGAACCAATGACACCACGCCCAAATAACTGTCGAACCAAGAATCGATTATGAGCGCTTGCAATGGCGCATCAATATCACCCTTTGGCGCAGGAATTTTTTCAATTAATTGTTCGATTAATTCGGGAATACCCATGCCGGATTTTGCACTGACGGGCAATGCATCTTGCGCATCAATACCAATAATTTCTTCGATTTCTTTTTTCACTTTATCAGGATCGGATTGCGGCAAATCCATTTTATTTAAAACAGGAATCACTTCTAAATTTTCATTCAGTGCGGTGTAACACGTTGCCACCGTTTGCGCTTCAACCCCTTGCGCAGCATCAACAACCAACAACGCGCCTTCGCAAGCAAATAATGAGCGTGACACTTCGTACGAAAAATCCACATGGCCCGGTGTGTCAATAAAATTTAATTGATACGTTTGCCCGTTTTTTGCTTTATAAAATAATGTCACGCTTTGCGCTTTGATCGTGATACCGCGTTCGCGCTCGATGTCCATACTATCGAGCACTTGCGACTTCATTTCGCGTTCAGACAAACCACCGCAGAGCTGAATCAAACGATCAGCTAACGTGGATTTACCATGATCAATATGCGCGATAATCGAAAAATTACGGATATTTTCTTGGGGAATGGAGATGTGATTTTCAGTCGAAGACATGTCATTGCGTTCCTGTTTTTGGAAACGACATGGTAACGTAATTTGGGGGAGTTTTGAAATGAATAACGAAAGGTGGTAGATTCACCGTCGTTTAAAATCTTAGGCATTTATGCTATCGCATTCGCGAAACAAAGTTGTTTCTCAAATTCCATGGGACTAAACATCACCTCAAAGAGACGCGATAAATCGACGTCTCTACAACATCACCACGGAATTTAAGATAATTGTTATTCTATGAAATATGTGGTATTTTTCACATAACTCATATGAATAATGTGTAAATTATCACATAATTCATATGACAAATGTGTTTATTTCCACATATTCCACAGGAATAACCATGAGACGTCATATTTTCAATCAGTTACGAATTTGGAAAACCTCAAAGACCAAAAAGCCCTTAATTTTGCAAGGCGCCCGCCAGGTGGGCAAAACGCACAGTCTCAAAACATTTGGTGCATCAGAATACAATAATATCGTTTACATTAATTTTGATAAAAACTATCGTGCCGCCAGTCTTTTTGAAAAAGATTTGGACCCACACAGAATTATTTCAGACCTGGAAATACAATCAAACCAAAAAATTAAGCCACATGACACGCTCATTTTTTTTGATGAAATTCAAGAATGTCCCAATGCATTAAATAGCTTAAAATATTTTTGTGAAGATGCACCAGATTATCATGTTGTCTCTGCGGGATCGTTATTGGGCGTAAAACTATCTAAAAACAAAGGCTTTCCAGTGGGTAAAGTTAACTTTCTGGAATTGTATCCGATGACATTTTTGGAATTCTTATATGCGTTGGATAAAAAATTATTGCACGATCATTTAATGCAATTAGATAAAATAGAACCGCTGAATGACATGATTCATCAAGAATTATGCGACCTATTAAAAATTTATATGATTGTCGGCGGCATGCCAGAATCGGTAAAAACCTATATTACAACGCGCGATTTAAGCACTATTCAACCGGTGCATGAAGAAATTATCAAAGCCTATTTATTGGATTTTTCTAAACATGCGCCTGAAAATCAAGTCATGAAAATCACCACTATTTGGAATTCGTTGCCAACGCAACTGGCTAAAGAAAATAAAAAATTTGTTTTTTCAGTCATGAAACAAGGTTCACGTGCGCGAGAGTATGAAATTGCACTACAATGGTTGATTGATGCAGGATTAGTTTATGTTGCCTATGATATTACAACGCCTAAATTACCACTGAAAGCTTATGGTGACACCAACGCATTTAAATTATATTGTCTTGATGTGGGAATATTGGGCACATTGTCTGAATTGCATCCTGACATTATCTTAGAAAAAAATAGTTTGTTCATGGAGTTTAAAGGCGCTTTAACAGAAAATCTCGCAGCACAGCTCCTAAAAAGCAGTGGCATAAAACAATTACACTATTGGACAAGCGGCAACACAGCAGAAGTTGATTTTATTCTTCAGGTAAAAAATACCATTCAACCCATGGAAGTAAAAGCGGGCATATCAGCCCATAAAAAAAGCTTGAGTGTGTATGACCAAAAATATCAGCCTGTTGTGCTGAATCGCGCTAATTTATCCAATCTCAAGCAGGATGGGAAGGTGTGCAATTATCCGTTGTATTTATTGGAAAGATTTCCGATTACTTCAGTTATGTTTTTGTAATTGTGTTCCTGGATGAGTTTAATTCAAAATTCACATTTCCATTTTTATCAATCAAGCCGCTTCCTAAAATTCGTAACAAAGGCTTGATGGTTTCCTGTTAAACGGCGATAAATTGCGTCTCTAAAACATAACCCCAAAATTACCAATTACTTCATTCAACCACATCGTCTGACTCGCCACACCGTCATAGACTTGTATATTCCACAAGCTGACATATGCTTCTTTATCAGTCAATTCAACATAAACGCGTTGATGAAAAGCCAGCTGAAATCCAAATTCCGCACCTGCTGTCCAACCACCCAATTGCCACCACCCATGACACAATCCAAAATAATTACCCCACGCTTTTGGACCCACATTGGTATTGGCATTACCTAACACCGTATTTTCCGGATGAGGCACCATAACGCCCGCACCCATTTTTCCAATCATCGCCAGTTGCAAGTTCGTTTTATGAAAATCAACGAGCGGTTCTCTTTGAACATAATTAATCATTAGATTATTAGCACCGTTATGCAATGCATAATAAAAATATTGCGGCGTTAGCACCACATTTTGAGAAACCGGATGCCCATTAATGGTGCCAGTCTCCTGCACCACTTGATTCAGATTGGTATTATATTTTGTGTGATCAAAACTCAATTCGAGACCCCATGTATGCGCAGCATTCATATAATGGCCAATACGAATATTGTATTGCGGGCTCATAAGATTTTGATTAAAAAGACCGTTATTCCAGCCTGGCCAATCACCGGCACTGACATTATGGAGCGTGAAATTATTATTTAATCCAGGTTGAGAAATGTGGATATTACTGTTTGACCAGAAATCTTTGTTATAACCCCAAGAAACATACCATGAGTTATGTTTTGCAGCATGCGCGCACACTGAAAAAAATATTAAAAAAAGACAAAGGGATTTTTTCACGAAAATGATTCCTTAATAATATAAATACACTTGCGATCACGTTGAATACGTATACCATCTAATTGAAATACGGGATGCGCATCCGATGCTGCATTTAAAACATCTTTTTGAATTTGTTTCAAATGTTTTTCGTTGGGCATGCGAAGATTGTTTTGCGCGAACCAGTGGCGTAATAATAACCGTTGTTTTTCGTCGGAAAATTCACGTATTTTTTTTAAATCAATTGTTGTTACATCATGCGTTTTGATTTTTTCAAAATCATTCACAATCCATTCTGAAATAATTTTTTCTTGTTCTGCGATTAATCGGCTACTTCGCGCAAAATTTTCCATTGTCGCTGGAAAACGTTTTTTGAGTAACGGGAAAATATCGTGGCGAAGATAATTACGCGTAAAACGCGGATCGATATTACTGTCATCATCGATCCATTGCAATTTATTTTCTTGAGCGTATTTTTCTAATGTCTCGCGCGACATATTTAACAAAGGACGGATGAGAAAACTTTTCCCGAATTTTTTTTTGACGGGCATTGCTGATAAACCTTTTGAGCCTGCGCCGCGTAAGGCTTGTAGCAAGAAAGTTTCTGCTTGATCATTTAAATTGTGCGCGGTTAATAAAAGGGTATTTTTATCGATATATTTTTTCAAAATATCATAGCGGGCATTGCGGGCATTTTCTTCGAGACTGTCGCCGGGTTTTAAATCGATATTAATTTTTTCGATATGAAGAGGGATATTTAAATCATTGGAGATTTTCAGACAGTGCTGCGCCCATTGATCGGATAGGGGGTTTAACTGATGGTTAACATGCACTGCACGTATTTTAAATTCGGGATTATTTTTTTGTAATTCGTGCATTGCGTGCAGTAAAGCATGTGAATCTAATCCGCCGCTGTAGGCGATGGTGAAATTTCGTTTATCGGCATGCAGTTTTAATGTGTTTTGCAGTGTGCTTAATAAAAACATTTTTGCTCGTTATACAATTTGTCTTCGCTTATGGTTTCGCATTCGCTAACGCTCGGCCTCTATATTGATTGCGCAATGCTTTGCTGTGGGAGATCCGCGCGACTGTCAAAATTAATTACTCATCCAGAAGTCTTGGCGTTGTTTGACTAAATCATCCAACGATAATTTATGCAGTGATTTTAAGTTGACGATCAAACGTTGTTTTAATGTATCAGCCATTTCATCTAGATTGCGATGCGCACCACCCAATGGCTCTTGAACCACTTCCTGGATTAATTTCAATGATTTTAATCGGTGCGCTGTTAAATTTAACGCTTCTGCTGCCTCACCGGCTTTTTCTGCGCTTTTCCATAAAATGGACGCACAACCTTCGGGTGAAATCACTGAATAATAGCTGTATTGCAGCATTAATGTGCGATCCGCAACACCCAATGCCAATGCACCACCCGAACAACCCTCGCCTAAAATCGTTGCGATAATCGGCGTTCGCAGTTCTGCCATTTCATATAAATTTCGTGCGATCGCTTCACTTTGATTTTTTTCTTCAGCGGTAATGCCTGGATAAGCGCCTGGCGTATCGATAAACGTTAATACAGGAATGCCAAATTTTTCAGCCAACTTCATTAAGCGCAATGCCTTACGAAACGCTTCCGGTGATGCCATTCCAAAATTACGCGCGACTTTTTCTTTTGTATTTCTACCTTTTTGATGACCCATCACCATCACAGGTTCATCATTCAATCGTGCCAATCCACCGACAATAGATGCGCCATTTGATGAATGACGATCACCCTGCAACTCATCAAAATCCGTAAATATTTTTTCAATGTAGTCCAGTGTGTAGGGACGTTTTGGATGACGCGCTACCTGCACAATTTGCTGATCTGATAATTGCGCAAAAATAGATTTGGTTAAGTCCGCGCTTTTTTGCTCTAGTCGCTTCACTTCATCGGTTACATTAATATCTTGGTCTGCACCCACACGGCGCAATTCATCGATTTTTTCTTCCAACTCACAGATGGGTTGTTCGAAATCAAGGTAATCAAGGTTCATATTATGCCGCCTGTTTAGAAATCGCTTTCGATCCGCAATGCGGACATTTTCCATCTTTAATCGCATCATTCTGTAATGGCGTGCGGCAATCAAAACATTGTTTTGTTTGCGTTTCTTCTAACGCACTATTCACCGCAACGCGCTGATCAAACACAAAACATTCGCCATTATAAAAATCACCACCACATTTTTCAAAATAATTTAATATGCCGCCATCGAGTTGATACACATTTTTAAATCCTTTTTGCACCATCAATTCTGCTGCTTTTTCGCAACGAATACCGCCTGTACAAAATGTCACGATCGGCTTTTCTTGCATTTCTTTCGGCAATAAATCAACCGCATGATTAAAATCGCGGAAATGTTCGATATGTAAATCAACTGCATTTTCAAAAGTACCCAGTGCAACTTCGAAATCATTGCGCGTGTCTAAAACAACCATGTCGCGTTTTTCAGCGTACCATTGTTTTAATGTTTCGGGTGTTATATATGGCGCTGTTTTTTTCGCAGGGACAATATTGTCATTACCCATCGGGATAATTTCTTTTTTCAAACGCACCAATAATCGATTAAAGGGCTGATAATCCGTAAAACTTTCTTTGTAATAAATATCTGAAAATTCAGGCAAACTTCTCAAAAATAAAACAAACGCATCGATATTATTTCGCGTACCAGCCAAGAATGAATTAATACCTTCGGTGCTTAATAAAATTGTACCCTTTAAATTACATTCCAGCGCTTTCGTTTTTAAATCAGTACGCAGCTGTGATAATTGTGCTTCTGGCACAAACACAAATTTGTAACCTGCAATATTGACGATAGATAATTGACTCATACTCACATCCCACACTCACACAGCAATGACGCGTATCTTACCTCATTGCACACCCGACCAGCAATTACCTCAACTATTGCTGTTCAAGACCTTTCGCGTTACGCTATCGTAAATTACGCTTAAAAATAACGGGATGGACACATGAAGCGACGATTCACACGCTGGCTCACCAAATCATTAATTCTTTCATCACTGTCGCTCACCGGATGCATGATGCACAAACCGGATGGCACTCCAAATCAAGATCCTTTCATAGGCTACAATCGCGCCATGTTTGCATTTAACATGGATGCAGATCATCTCGTCATTCGACCTGTTGCAAAAATATATAGCATCATTACACCGCCGCCTTTGCAAGAAGGTGTCACAAACGTATTTGATAACATCGATGAAATTCCCACGTTTTCTAATGATTTTTTACAAGGCAATTTCAGATACATGGTTGTTGATCTATGGCGCTTGGTCATTAACTCAACGCTCGGCGTTGGCGGATTATTTGACGTTGCCAGCCGCATGGGCATCACTACGCATGTTGAAACCTTTGGATTAACACTCGCAAAATGGCGTGGCGGACAATCAGCACCTTATTTCGTCATACCTTTATTTGGACCTTCAACACTACAAACAGCGATAGGTGAAGTAGCTGATTATTACGGCAATTTCTGGCCGTATTTATGTGATCGCAATATTGATTACATTGCGCATGGCGTGAAATTCACTAATATTCGCGCTCAACTGTTGCCGGCAGACAAGCTCATGGATGGCGCATTTGATCCATATATTTTTGTACGTGATGCTTATTTACAAAGACAAGAGCAAAAGATAAAAGCAAATGAAGCATTACCAAAAATACCGCCGGGTAAAGAATTAAAATAAGAAAATTATGCGGGCATTCCTACAATCGCTTTTTTCAAATCCGCGCGCAACTGGCGCGGTTTTTCCCAGCTCGAAATATCTCGCGCAAAAAATGGCAAGCTGCGTCGATCATTCAAAGCCTGGTTTTGTGCTTGAATTAGGGCCTGGAACAGGTGTCATTACAAAAGCGATTATTCATTCTGGTGTTCCTAGCAGCAAATTAATTGCTTTAGAGCTCGCGCCGCATTTCGCATTTCAATTGAAAGAACAATTCCCCGCTATCACTGTTATCAAGGGTGATGCGACGCATATGTTTGAATTATTAAAAAACCAACAGCCAATCCACACGATTATCTCAAGCTTACCGCTGCGATCATTATCAAAAAAAGACCGCGATATTATTTTTTCACAAATTCCAAAAGTATTATCGCCCGGTGGACAATTTATTCAGTTCAGTTACTCTTTGAAGAAAGAATCTGATTTTTATCCGAAGAATTTTAAGTATAAAGATTCATTTTTGGTGTTGCGGAATATTCCGCCGGCGAGGGTGTCGGTGTTTGATATATGATAAACTTTTTTGTTCAAGGAGAGAACGATGACAAAATGCCCTTTTATGACTACTGCTGCCGGCGATCCTATTGCGGATAATCAAAACAGTTTGACAGCAGGACCGCGAGGTCCAGTATTGACTGATCATCAATTGATGGAACGCATGGCGCATTTTAATCGAGAAAGAGTGCCTGAACGCGTGGTTCATGCAAAAGGTGCAGGTGCTTATGGAACATTAACCATTACACACGATATTTCTCGTTATACACGCGCAAAATTATTTTCCAAAGTGGGAAATAAATGCGACATGTTTCTTCGTTTTTCAACCGTGGCTGGTGAGCAAGGATCTGCGGATACGGCACGCGATCCACGTGGTTTTGCCTGTAAATTTTATACAGAAGAAGGCAATTGGGATTTGGTTTGTAATAATACGCCCGTATTTTTTGTGCGCGATCCCTTAAAATTTCCAGACTTTATTCATTCACAAAAACGCCATCCTGCAACAGGCATGCGTGACAATACCATGCAATGGGATTTTTTTAGTTTGTCGCCCGAATCATTACATCAAGTAACCATTTTATTTTCAGATCGCGGCATTCCTGCATCGTATCGAAACATGGATGGTTTTTCATCGCATACGTATAGTTTGTGGAATAATAACGGTGAACGTTTTTGGGTAAAGTGGCATTTAAAAACTTTGCAGGGCATCCAATGTTTAACAGATTCGCAAGCTGCAAAAATTGCTGGCGAAGATTTGGATTATCATCGCAGAGATTTACATGCCTCCATTGAAAAAAAAGAATTTCCACAATGGAAAGTGCAGGTGCAAATTATGCCTGAAATACAAGCGCAAACGTATCGTATTCATCCGTTTGATATAACCAAAGTGTGGCCGCATAAAGATTATCCGTTAATGGATGTGGGCATTTTAGAATTAAATCGCAATCCGGAAAATTATTTTGCTGAAGTGGAACAAGCGGCGTTTGAACCAAGTAATATGCCGCCGGGTATTGGTGCGTCGCCTGATAAAATGTTGCAAGCACGATTGCTTGCCTATGCGGATACACATCGTTATCGTATTGGCATTAATTACGCGCAGTTGCCTGTGAATAAACCGCATTGTCCAGTGAATACATATCATCGTGATGGCCATATGCGTTTTGATGGTAATTATGGTGGGCAAGTTAATTATCAACCGAATAGTTTTAATGGTCCGATTGATGATAAGCAATGGAGCGAACCGCCTTTGAAAATATCAGGCGATGCAGATCGTTATGATCATCGCATCAATAATGATGATTATCAGCAACCGGGAGATCTTTTTCGTTTAATGACCGCAGATCAAAAAGCGCAATTAATCGATAATATTGTGCGTGCGATAAAACCAGTGCCGAAAACTATTCAGGTTCGTCAAATCGCCCATTTTTATAAAGCAGATCCGGAATATGGGACGGGTGTTGCAAAAGGACTGGGGATTTTGATTAATGAAATTCAATCTTGAGTAAAATTACACAATATAGACGGAAATCAAATAGTTGTGTATATTAATTAAGGAAATTATTTTTTATTGATTCAGCTTAAAACATTTTACAAGGAAGGTAAAAGGTATGAGTTTAAAATCAAACGGACTTTTATGTTTTTTACTGTGTTCTATGACGTTAAGTGGCTCTGCGTTTGCAGGCGGATACACAGTAGAACCACCCCAATCATCTGATAGTTTTGAACTCATTGGCGGCGCTGGTGTTGCACAATTAGCAGCAGGTGATGGCGAGCTTGGCGTGACAAGCAGTGAAACAGATAAACTCGTCGATCCCAGTAATGACTGGAACACATTCGCTGCACAATTAGGTTTAGGCTATCTTCATTATTTCGGCAACGCTTATCGATACCCGGCACACACAGAATGGTTCCCATCCGCAGAACCACAATTGAATGCTTATTATTTGGGAAAGAATAATATCTACGGAAATGTATGGCGTTTTAACAGCTCCAATTTCAATCAGCTGACTTATGCGATGCCATTTGAAAGTATACGCGCAATGGCGGATTTAGCGTTAACCATCGTATCCAAACAATGGATTTCTTTGTATGGCATAGGCGGTGTTGGTTATGCTTGGAATAATCTTGGTTATACCGATTCAGATAATGGCGGCACTTCTTGCCCCAATCAAGTTCTTAACTTAAATTCACACACCAATGGAGATTTTTCTTGGGAAGCAGGTGGTGGTTTGAATTTCCTGCTTGGTGATGATGTTTCTCTTTTTGTGGAATATTTATATGTGGATTTAGGTAAAGGACAATCCTCTGCTAATGGCACTTCTGGAACTATTACAGCACCCGTTATTTCTCCTGCCAGTGTTGATTTGTCAGCGCAAACAGGTTTAATCGGCTTACATGTTGCAATATAAAAAATGAATATTACGGAGAATATGAATGTCTAATAATATACGAAATGGATTGATCGCTTTTGGCTTATCGTTTCCTTTGATCACCACTGCAATGGCCGCTAGTATTATACAAAAACTTGAGGTGCCACCGCCATTATGCAGAATGCCCTCCGCGGATAAAATGGGTTCCGGTATATGTGATGTTACGTTTACTTTTACACCCAACACTTTTTCGAGTCTTTGTTTGGGTAACGTTTATTTTGGCGTATACTCCATTACCAATAACACACCAAGTTCTATCTTGCTGAATAATATTCAGATTACAAATAATGGGGATACATTGCCCACTGCAGCAACTGCCATTTTAACGGCATCTAGCAATAATTGCGTTATCGGTTCTCGATTAGCATCAGGCGCTTCTTGTAATATTTTAGTCCAGCTGAATGCACTGCAATTATCGACTTTTAATCGCACACTTCAGGTTTTTATTGATACGCGACAAGTTGTAGTGAATGCGACTCCTATTACGACAACCGTGGGCAATACTTGCACGACTCCAACACCGACACCAACACCCACTCCGACGCCAGCACCTTCGCCTGCTCCAACACCAACACCTGCAGGTGGACCCTATATTCTCGGTAACTCGACGGTGACGAACGCTGGGTTGACTGTTGTTAATGGTGGGGATGTGGATGTGAGCCCGGGTACTGCGATCACTGGATTTCCGCCAGGAACTATTATCAACGGCGGTACAACGCACTCTAATGATGCGACAGCCATTGCTGCACGCACCGCTGCTAATACTTTGTATACTACTGAATCAGGCGGGCTGGCAGCTTGCCTTGCAGGAGCTAATAACTTGACCGGTCAAAATTTAGGTGGGCTAACGCTCATACCCGGCACCTATTGCTTCGCTTCAAGTGCTGCACTGACTGGACCTACTGGCGGTAGTGGTGGAAATCTTACTTTATCAGGTCACGGCCCTTATGTTTTTATTACAGGATCTACGCTCACCACAGCGAGCGCTTCAACCGTTACGCTAATCAACGGCGCTCTGAATAGCGATGTCAATTGGGCGATTGGTAGTTCAGCGACGTTGGGAACAGGTTCGCAAATGGTAGGAACTATCGATGCGTCTGCCAGCATCACGCTCACTACGGGCGCATCATTACAAGGTAGAGCTTGGGCGGGAGCGGGTGCTACTGGCGCCGTTACACTGGACACCAATCTTATTAATCCAAATTAATAGGTTTGACGAATGATAAAAGCACCCTCCTGGGTGCTTTTTTTTGAGGAACGTTATGACACGATGGAGCGCCGGCATTATGTATCAAACAGTGCCGACCTTAGAAATTCCTAAAAAAGAAATCGACAACCATTGGCGGCGTTGGATTGCCGACAATCTGTTGCTTGAAAATCATCCTGATTTAATTATTCACGCCATGATCAATCATGGTTTTGATAATTCCACCGCGCAAAACGAAGTGGTAAACGCTCTGAATCATCCATTTCTACAAGCCGGCATGAAACTAAACGCCAAAATCAAAAAGCGCAATTGGATTTTAGACAACACGCGTTTGCTTGAACAAACGTCACCCAATTTTGGCGTTATCGAACGCAAGGTCAAATTAACGCGACAAGAATTCCTGCGTGATTATTACAGCACCAATCGTCCCGTGATTATTCAAGGTGCGATGGATAATTGGGCGGCGCTCAGTAAATGGAAACCAGATTGGTTAAAAGAAAATTTTGGCGATCGCATTGTCGAAGTGCAAGCCAATCGTCAGTCTGATCGTTTATACGAAATCAATATGGATAAACATAAAAAGAACGTATTGTTTCGCGATTACATTGACATGATCACGAGCCATGCATCGACAAACGATTTCTACATGACTGCTTCTAATATGTCGCAGAATATGGAAGCGCTGAAAGAATTGTGGAATGACATTGACATGCTCCCCGAATATCTTGATGTAAATAGTGATCGTCGCGGTTTTCTTTGGTTTGGTCCAGCGGGCACAATTACGCCGTTGCATCACGATTTAACCAATAATTTTATGGCGCAGGTGAGCGGACGCAAGTTAATTAAATTGGTGTCGGCGTGTCAGATGCCATATGTCTATAATCACCAGCATTGCTATAGTCAGATTGATATGGAAAACATCGATTACGAACGATATCCGCTATTCAAAAATGCCAATGTGATGGAGCTGATTTTAGAGCCTGGTGAAGTTTTATTTTTACCGGTCGGCTGCTGGCATTATGTGCGCGGACTTGATATTTCTATCACGATGTCGTTCACCAATTTTTTATTCAACAACGATTTTAGTTCACATTACACAACCTATAACGAAATTTAATTATGAGTACCATTTTAGAAAAAAACAAACTGCAGATGTCGGCCGATTGGTTGCGATGGGTCGACGAAAATATTTCTCGTGGTTGCGCACCCGAAGGCATAGTGGATATCTTGGTGCAGAATAAATATGACCGAGATTATTCCACAAAGTTGGTCTTTGGAAGACTTGCCGGTGACACTTCTGCGAATACCTGTGCCGATATAATGCAAGGTTACGATTACGAAGAAATTGGCATCAAGCTCAACGGACATGTTATTAAAACACATGACCGTGAAATCAACGTGCTGTTAACCGTCGATAAGCCGCGCATTATTTTATTCAGCAATGTATTGTCCCAAGAAGAATGCGAAAAATTAATAGCATTATCGAAACCGAAGCTGAATAAATCGAGGACGGTGGATGACGTATCCGGTAAAGCTGAATTTCACGAAAATCGTACCAGCGAAGGCACGTTTTTTCAGATTAATGAAACACCGTTTATTGCGAGCATTGATCGTCGTGTATCCGAATTAATGCAATTGCCCGTAGCGAATGGTGAAGGTTTACAAATTCTGCATTATCAAAAAGACGGTGAATATAAACCGCATTTCGATTATTTTCCACCAGAAAAACCCGGCAGTAAAGTGCATGTTGTCCGCGGTGGACAGCGTATTGCAACACTGATTTTGTATCTGAATAACGTCGAAGCAGGTGGCGAAACAATTTTCCCAGAAATTAATTTAAAAGTAACGCCGCAGCAAGGGTGCGCTGTTTATTTCGCTTATACCAACTCCAAAAATCAAGTTGATCCTTTGACACTGCACGGCGGTTGTCCGGTGATAAAAGGTGAGAAATGGATTGCCACGAAATGGATGCGCCAAAAAGAATATCGCTAGAAACACACCAATTATTGAGAATGTTCTATTCACCAAAAAACTTTTTAATTCCCATTTCCCATGGATAAATCACGACATCGTCGATTTTTTTT
>JABDDR010000033.1 GCA_013287505.1 Gammaproteobacteria bacterium | reverse complement strand
AATAATGGGTTACGTTTTTATGGTGATTATCATGGTTGGCACGACTGGTTTTGCCTATGTAACGCCTTCTATATCTCCATCTCACGGTACATTAAATTGTCCAAATGACGAATGGACTGCAGTGGGCGGTTGGTCTTCACCTATGCCATGCACGATTACTTCTTCTCATGAAAAAATATAGCGATTGCGCAACGTGAATATCATTTAAAAAACGGTGAATGAGTTATACCCATGCTGAGACTTCAATATTTACGAAGAAATTAATTCACGCCCAACTTTTTAATAATTTTATCTCGATATTTTTTTTCACCGATATTACGAAGGATACCGTTTGTCTTTTGACATGCAAACGTTCAGCTACTTCAGATTCACTGACATAATAATCTGGCGCAACGCTTATTACAGTCATATTTAATGATGTATTTTCTACTGACTTGATCGCAGATATAACAGCGTCTTCGAAGTTTGGTGCTTTGCGATCAAAATCGAGATACACCGTTCCGTTGCGAAAATTAATAAGATTCATCTTTGCAAAAACTTTCGCATTCACTATCGCTCGGCCTGAAGTATCCCCACAAATTTTGAATTGTCGTGAACTTCGTAGAGACGTCGATTTATCGCGTCTCAAATCTCAGAATTACCTTGCCGTATAGTCAATAATACTTACTCAGATGTCAGCGCATTTACAAACACCGATGATAATCATGCATTTGAGACGCGATAAATCGACGTCTCTACGAAAGACTGAATCGCGTCTTTACAACAATGATATTAATTCAAGTGGTTATAAAAAAATTTATGGGGATACTTCAGAACGCTCGGCTTCTGAATCATATAGCAAACAGAAACGTTGCGAGCAACGCAACTTTGATTTTTTTAACTTCGAGTGTGTTTTTCAAATAGGGTTATCATTTTTCCGATAATACACCATCTGAAAAATCAAAATCGATTTTTTAAATAACGTTAAACATTCACTTAATATACTCGGCCATGCCCAATGCAATGCAAATGTCGATGTCATATCCAAACCACTTAATATAAGCGATAAAACAACAAACGATGTGCTTAAACCTTTGGTTGATTTTTGCTTGAAATTTTTTATGATTTGCGGGAAGACATACAACATCCAACACATATCAGAAATAAATCCTGCGGTGTTGTAATAGGTTTTGTCGTGATGCAATAACGTAAAATTTAAAATGGCATATGTAAATACAATCACGGTTATCACGCTCAATGCCAAATAGTTTAATTTAATGGCTTTTGAATGCAATCCGTATCGACCAAATTGATAATGCTGTATGAATAAAAAAAACAGCCCAACGATTGTGACCATGCGATATTGCCACTGCATATCACGACCAAAACCGTAGAGCAAATCCGCGCTATAACCGAGCAGCAATAATCCATGCATCCATAAGCTCAAACCATCGGTATTTTTACGCCGATAATTCATCCAGATTTGCGGCAAAAACCAGACAAAATAAATAAAACTAGAGATATTGAGGGTGATTTCACCCACAGTGTGCGCGGTCATCATAAGCCTTCCTACGTCAATACTAATTGGACAGGTTCAAAGGGTTGAATGATTCACATTCTCTCAGCGATTAAAAACCGCACCCCTGGCAAAAAAAACAAGATCATAGCATAATTCATCAAAAGTTCGAGCGTGAGCATGAGTGTGACTGATATTATTATCCGTGATCTGGGAATGCAGGATTACGAGAAAACATGGCAAAACATGCGTGATTTTACAGATTCGCGCACTGAGAACACGATCGATGAAATCTGGCTGCTGCAGCATCCACCGGTTTTTACACAAGGATTAGCGGGAAAACCTGAGCATATTTTAAATCCCCATCATATTCCCGTCGTACAAACTGATCGTGGCGGACAAGTGACATATCACGGTCCTGGACAGTTAGTGCTATACGTACTGATTGATTTGAAGCGTAAAAATCTGCATGCGCGTGATTTGGTGCGTAAGCTGGAAAGCACGATCATCACGCTACTGTCTCAATATAATATTACGGCAAAAGCGAAATGTGAGGCGCCTGGCGTTTATGTGGATGACGCCAAGATATGCTCCATCGGATTACGTGTACGAAAAGGCGCGAGTTATCACGGTATCGCATTAAATATCGATATGGATTTAACGCCCTTTTCATACATTAATCCCTGCGGTTATCAAAATATGCCCATGACACAAATTAAAACGCTGGCACCGACAGCCTCATTTAATGCGATAATCAAAGCGATCATTCCAGTCTTTTTGAAAAATTTCAGGTATAATTCTCACCAAATAAAGTAATAAGTGAGTTCGATAGGACAGGCAAAACAATATGAACTTGAATGCGAGTGGGAACTTGGATGTGTCTTTTTTCAAATGATACGTCCAAGTAACCCACGAGCAACTCGCCAATGATGCCTGTCACATACGACTATGGAATTTATTGTTAAAAATGGCGTAAAATTATGTCAATAAAAAATAATTACGATGCAACACAAAAAACGCTCGGCAAAGACAAGCTGTCGCGCATCCCCGTCAAAATTGAAAATACCGCAGAACCTTTACGCAAACCCGATTGGATTCGCATTAAATTAACCAATAGCGATAAAGTGCAACGCATTAAAAATATTTTACGCGAACATAAATTACATACTGTATGCGAAGAGGCCTCCTGCCCGAATTTAAATGAATGTTTCGGACATGGCACTGCAACGTTTATGATTATGGGTGATAAATGCACGCGACGTTGTGCATTTTGCGATGTCGGACACGGTCGACCTGATCCATTGGATCCTGAAGAACCTACAAACCTCGCAAAAACCGTTGAATTACTGCATTTAAAATATATTGTAATTACGTCTGTTGATCGTGATGATTTGCGTGACGGTGGCGCATCGCATTTTAGTGCTTGTATACAAGCGATTCGCGAACGTTGCCCCGACATTAAAATTGAAACTTTAGTACCCGATTATCGCGGTCGTATGGAGCGCGCATTAGAGGCAACCAGCGTTCACTTACCTGATGTGTTTAATCACAACATTGAAACCACCGAGCGCTTATACAAACAAGCACGCCCTGGTTCTGATTATCATGTGTCTTTAATGTTATTAAAAACATTTAAAGTGCGGTTTCCGCATATCCCTACAAAATCAGGCATGATGTTAGGGCTCGGTGAAACACCCGAAGAAGTACGACAAGTGTTGCGCGATTTACGCGAACACGATGTGAATATGTTAACGCTCGGGCAATATTTACAGCCGACAAAATATCATTTACCTGTCGAACGATATGTCACACCCCAAGAATTTTTAGATCACGCCAATTATGCCAAAGAATTGGGATTTTCGAATGTTGCGAGCGGTCCATTGGTGCGCTCGTCGTATCATGCGGATTTGCAGGCTGCTGGTGAAACGATTTCGTAGAGACGCGATTCATCGCGTCTCACATCTACGCGATTTATCGCGTCTCCAACAATGGATAACGTCATATGGAACATCATTATTTTAATCTCGTATTAAATTACTTACGCGCACATCTTTACCTCGGCGAACTCTTTACTTTTCTCGTCGCATTCTCAGAAAGCTTGCCATTAATTGGCACCATTATTCCAGGCACTATCACACTCACCATTGTCGGCATTTTAATTGGCAGTGGCGCATTGCCTGTGATCATCTCATTACTGGTCGCATCCATCGGCGCATTTATGGGCGACTGCGTGGGCTTTTTTATGGGTTATTATTACAACGAAAAACTGCGCGTCATGTGGCCTTTTAAAAAACATCCCAAATGGCTTTCCATGGGTGAAACTTTTTTTAAAAAACATGGTGGAAAAAGCATTGTTTTAGGGCGTTTTATTGGTCCCGCACGCAGCACAGTGCCTTTGGTTGCAGGATTATTACGATTAACCTGGTTACGATTTGCAGTTGCCGCTATTCCGTCTGCAGTTTTATGGGCAATGATGTATATGGTGCCTGGTATTTTATTGGGCGCATTGTCTCAAGAAATTCCAAAAGCAGAAACGACACGTTTTTTTCTCTATGGCATCAGCGCGCTTATTATTATTTGGCTGACATTTTGGTTGATTCAACATTTTTTTATTCAATTAACGCGTTTGATTAATCGTAATACCGACAAATTATGGAATTATCTATCACGCAAACATGCGGGACGTTTTTTTATTCGGTTTACAACCAATCAGCAAAATCCAGAAGATCATCATCAACTCACGTTATTATTTACCGCATTTTTATCCGGTATTTTGTTTCTTATTTTATTAATCAATGTCCGACATCACGGCATACTCACCGCTATCAACGAACCGTTGTTTCACTTATTACAAACCATTCGAACACCCTTGTGGAATAAACTATTTTCCATCATTTCAATTATGGGCATGCCAAAAACGATTTTAGTGATCAGTCCATTAATAACTGCGGGATTGGCGCTCAAAAAACAATGGCGTGCTGCCATTCATTTTTTATGTGCTTTTATTCTTACTGCAGGAGCAGTGGTTGTTTTTAAACATATGTCGCACTCATTAAGACCGCAAGGTTTTGAAATGGTAGCGACTTCATCGTCATTTCCCAGCGGTCATACCACGTTAAGTTTTGTGATGTTTAGCTTAATGGCCTTTTTTACCGCGCAAATCACCGCAAAAAATTATCGCTGGATTGGATATACCCTCAGTAGCATATTCATTGCCCTGGTTGTTTTTTCTAGGCTTTATTTAGGCGCACATTGGTTTACGGATGTGATTGGCGGTATGTTATTAGGCTTAACGGTTTTATTATTAATTATTATTAGTTATCGCCGTATGCCGAAAAAATCCGGTGTGCTGTCATTATCACCAATAGCAGCGGTATTGTTATTTTTAATCTGCGTCGGTATTCCTTGGTGTATGAATATCACATTTATGCTCACAACCACTATCGACAATACAACACCCATCTGGAGCAAACAAAAAATCACCGCTCACGCATGGTGGTATTCACCCTTAAAATACACGCCCATTTATCGCAATAACCGTTTCGGAAAACCTTTTCAACCTTTTAACGTGCAATGGCAAAGCTCAAAACAACAGATCATTGCCGTACTTGAAAAACACGGCTGGAAACCCATCGCCAATGATCCGCAATTAAAATTAAAAACTGCGCTGCAACGATTTGGCAGTTATCAAGCACAATTTCATATGCCATTTTTAGCGTGGCTGTATCGCGACAAACCACCCGAAATTTTTCTGATTAAAGAAATCCCCAATCATAATCGCGTTATTGAATTACGTTTATGGGAAAGCGGTATTCATTTTCATCCTGGCAATAAACCCTTATGGATAGGCGCGACCGATATTCGCATTCCACCTAAAGTATTGTTATCACTCAAAGAACATACCATTATTTCATTGGCAGATGGCGGCGGTTTGGATGAGTTACAAAAAGATACGCGCGATTTTCGACAAAAAACAATTCATGTTGCAACAGATCCGATGCTTGAGAAGATTAAAAAATTAAATTGGGATGGGGGTATTTTGTTGGTGAGGGAGTGACGACAATCCTAGCCGGCGATGCGAGGCCGTGCTTGTGGCGCCATAGAACGTAAACCTTCTTTATAAGCATCCAAATATTCCTTTGGAATACCTGCCAATGGACTTTCAAAAGAAAATAAAGAGGGGAAACTATTACGCTTTTTTGCACCTTGATCTATCATTTCTACAGTAATAGATTTTTTACCATTGTCATTATTTGATGCAATAAATCGGCAGAGTTTTATTAAGTGTGCAAGATCTTTATATTTCATTCCGGCTGTTCGATCTTCAATTATTTTTTCGAGCTTTTGAATAAGATCAATCTGAATAAGATCAGCATTAGCAGCATTCTCAACACGCATTTTCGGAAACGCAAATGTTTTTCCTTCGCCTAATGCTTTGAATATCTCTTCGTAAGCGGATTTATTATAGCTGCCCAATCCAATCACTCTCACTTTTGCTGATTCATCATTCTCAACAGGTTGTGCAAAAGGGCCAAATGGATCAATAACAACAAACTTATTTTTACAGGCTGCGGCATTAATATTAGCGTGTGTTTTTAACTGATTAGTGTATTGCACATCATAAGGGACATTTGCATCTGCAGTGGGTCGTATAAATTCAATGCCCATTGTTCTTCCTAATTTTTCAGTTGACAACAATCTTTCTTTTTGACCACCCGCAGTGAGTTGTACCACTTGCTGATTATTTAATTGCGCGTTTTTCAGTGATCTAATTGATAGGTATGTTTTAAAATCTGTAAAGTTTGCCTGACTTAAATCAGCATTTTCAAAATTAATTCTTTTATCGTCCGAAACAGTAATTTTTTCGATATCACCCACGACCTTAACGCCAGTAAAATCACTTCTTCCCGATTTAACCAATGCTTCAAATTGTTTGCCGGTAATATGCGCACCATTGAGAGAACAAGATAATAAATTTATGTCATCTTTTAGTGATTTATGCACTTTACGCAAATCAATTTTTCTCAGATCAAGACCTTCAAATTTTTTGATGCCTGATATCTCGAGGGATGCTTTTAAATCACTTGCAACACCAATCAGCAGCTGGAAATTCTCTGCTGTGATAACTCCTGCCGCTTGATCAGGTAGCAAATGTTTTTTCCATAAATTAAATCTTGCTTGATTCCATGCTTTTGCAACAGTTCCTGTCGGGTTTTTTCGCGTTTCATCAAATACTACAAGTATGTTTTGCTGCTTTGGTTCATCATCATTATTTTGCGCCTTAAATTGCTTTGTAAATTCATCAAAACACTCTTTTGCTGTTGAACTAAATGATTCGGCCTCAACTTCATCTTGGGTATGGCCTCGTTCTGATGTAATGGTTAATATGCTTTTTTTTGCAGCAACCAGATCAGTTAAATCAGGTACAATGAGCTTGTACACACGAAAGTTATTTGGGGTAATTACTTGGATTTCTGTCATGCCCTTTGTGATATATTCGATATTTACACCACGTTTACGTACGTAAAGCTTATTTTTTTCCAAGTTTATTAGAGTTTCTGGCATCAAAGCGAGGCTATACCCCGCCGTATCTTTTCTACTAACTCTTACTGGTGTACTCGTTTGCGGGGTATTATTTATTATTTCATGCACGCAATCTTCTAGCGTCTTTTTCAATTTCACATCTTTAGACTTGGATATATGCTCATATAATGCATTTAACACATCAGTTATCTTTTGCTTCTTTACAATGTCTTTGGATAGAGCGAAGACTGCTCCGGACTCTTGTATTAATTTTTGATCGAGCTGAACATGAGCAGCTGTAATTTTATTTGCGGCATGTACTTGAATAACAGCAAGTCTTTGTGCGTAAGAATCGATATTCGCAAGGTCATTTAAAGTTCGCCTGTCCGCTATTTCCGTCGCAACTGTATAATCATAATTTATATTTTCCATTATCAATCTAAGCAGCGGTTCATGATTAGCATTTTTTACTTTTACAGCAAGCTTCTGCAAATTTTGCAAGTTAATATTTCGATGTTCGAGCGCCAATCGATAAGAGTCTTCATTTGTAGCCACATCCACATCAGGCTCGCATAAATAAGTAACAAGACCATCCAGATTATTCTCACCAATAAAATCCTGCGAGGTTTTAGCTAACTGAACAATTTCCTGTGATCTTATTGAATGCCCAAGTGAAGCTGCATTATCTAATATAGCTCTAGCAATCGAACGCTTATCACCTACGTTGGTCCATCTTCGTCCTTTTATTACTTTTTGCAAACAAGTAAATTGATAAGGGGTGCGCGCATGCATAGCAAAGTATAGAAGATCCGCTTGATTAAATGTACGCCGATTTGCTAGTCGTTCAGCAAACCGATCAATTACACTGTCATTTACCCTCTCAAAAATATCAAGTATATTATTTACAGTAGTCCACTGACTTTCAAAAATGCAATTATAGTCCTCCTCTTGTGTTCGTGTGCGTGCATGTTTTAACACATCAATTATCGATGTAAAAATTTCTTGTATATTGGGATATTTTTCACAAATAGCAATTCTTTTCTTATAACTATCCACTGCATCAAACATAATTTTCACAAATTCAGGTGGCAAACTTGCACGTGGTAATGCTATAAGCGCATTAAGTAGCTTTGTCTTAATATTTGACGAAAGACGATTGATCTCAGCAAGAGTAATTTCCGCATATCTATTTTGTATAATCTTTTGATAAACAGGCTCCTCCATTCCATTACATACTTCTGATTTTAGTGACATTGCAGTAAAAATGGGTTCGCATTGCGCTAAATCTAAAGACTCGCTTGAAAATAAGCTGTTCGCAATAACATTAAACACTTCCTTTGAATTTGTTTTGCGAATAATTTCTACCAATGCTTCTGGTGTAAGCTTTCCTCTAAAATTTTGAACTGCGTGAAACTTAATCTCATCAGTACTGTTGGCAGCATTACAAACTCTAGACAATATCTCTATGTTAGAGCCTTTGTACTCTGCACATTTATTTAATACGGATGCAGATGGTTGATCTTTAAGTAATTCTACTAGTACATTATGAATGTTCTCATTTATTAACGCGCTTCCAGCCAATAATTCAGCCAGCTTCACCTTTAGATCTTCTTTGCAGCTTGCGGCGCCTACGCGAATAACCCACTGACTTAGTATATCAGGAATGTTATAAAAACTGAGTTCTGCGTTTAAAATCGTTAATACCATATCCTGAGTACAGTGTTTATTTTTGACGACTTTCTCAACGAAAACATAGGAAGGAAAATGACGAATAAAAAAGTTTGGCGTTTGTCTTAATTTACTCATTACAGTTTCTAGTAATGCAACTGAATCAATATTATCCAAGAAACACACTAACTCGTCTTGTTTTAATTCTTCACCATAGGTTTTAAAAATTACTGATCTCGCATCATCATTACAATGGGGATGCTTGATAACCTGGCCAAATAATTCCGAGAAACTAGGGTTATTTGCAATTTTAAGCAACGTAGAATCTGAAACAATACCCTTCACTAAGAGGTTTAACAATTCGTTCTGATTCTGCAAGGTGCCGTAATATTTTTGCAAAATTGCCAATCTTACAGCATCATCACATTTGGAATGTTTGATAATTGTCTCAATAACTTTAAAAAAAGATAGCGCATGATTCTGATTCTGTGCGACCTCAGATAATTTTGGATTATTTACTACTGCGCACAATTGATCAGATGAGGTGCTTTCATTAATCACAAGGTTAAAAACATCACACAATAAAGGGATGCGAAGGCTAGGAGATAAGTATTCGGTATATTTTTCCAAAACCACTAATTTCGCAGCATGATCAAAATCAGCGCGCCTCATAATTCGCGAGATAATGTCAACAAAGCATTCGTAACTTAACTTCGCAACTTCACCCAACCTCGGATTCTCTAAAACTGCCTCACGCAACCTCTCGGGTGATGGTATGCTTATGCTTTTAATCGTATCTTTCAGATCGTCACGCAATAAATCAGCTAAATCAGCTGGCAATCCTGATCGCAAAGCTTCGGTATATTTTTCTAAAACTGCTGATCGCACAGTACGATCAAACTTATCGTTCGTAGTAATTGCCGTGATAATCTCAGAAAAAGAAGATTGTTGGTTCGAATCCTGTGAAATTTCCCACAATTTCGAACTATTTACAACTGCACACAATATATTGGGTGAGGTGCTTTCTTCTTCAATCGCGAATTTCAAATCGTCAATTTTACAGGATGGGTCTTCTGCTATCGCATGCAACACAGGCTGATGTAGTTCTGATGTAGAAGGATCACGGAACATTGATCTCAATGCCACTGTTCCTTTTTCTCGCCATACCCTCATAAAAAAATCAAGGGTATTATCTGGGGTGAAAAATTTGATTTTTTTAACACCATCAACCGTATTTACTTCTCCATAATAAGTCTTTCCACGCGTAAAAAATACAATATGATTTTCATCTATCTCCCAGAATGCGCGGGGATGAATCAAGCCATGTTGATATAGTCCATGCAAAACAGAAAGACGCTTACCATCAATAGCAACGCGCTTTTCATCAGTAGAAAGCTGAGCACTCTTTCTAAGACGCTTATCATCATCAGCAAAATAAGATTGATCTAATTCTATTTGGCCAGAACGACCGTCATTATGCAAAAATAAATAACTCAATGTGTGAAAATGAAGGGATTGATAGTGCGGCGGCATCTCAGAACGCATTGAATCCATTTTTTTAAATTGTTTGATTAGGTCTTGTCGTGCGTCAACAGATGGAGCAGCTGAATTAGTTTGCTCTCTGATTTTTTCCAACGCTTCAGCTTCAGGGAGATAATATGCATATTCCCATAGTTGTGTTGCTAGTTGTTTTGGGATTGGAGAAGTGGTGACATATTCTTGACGCTTTAACTCACGAAGAAATAAGTCGGAGATGTGACGCCAATTGATATCTCGAAAATACATGTCATCATTATCATCTTCTTCTATTACAATATACTCAAAGGGTCCACCAGTAGGCGCTGAACCTTGTGGAATACCAAAAAATGCTTTAATCAATGTAGAAAATGCTTCCACTTCGCCCGCAAAGTGACCACCTCCCTCTTTTCTCCCTTGATAACCTAAACTATCTGTTAAAATTCCACGTAACTCGTAGCAAAGTAATAAGGGTAATGAAAGCGGTGTATATTCCGCGGCAAATTTACTTTCTAAAGTTTCTAAAATCCGATCATCGGGTATGGTAAGCATTCCACCAGCTACTAAAGTATCGCTCGCTAGATTTGCTTCTATACCAAATCCATTTTCTTTTGCTACAATCGTCGCTCGATTCGCTCTATGAATCTCTCCTTCGGTCAAGACGGTAACCGCATTCGTCACCAGACTGAGTCTTACCTTGTACAATAGATGCGCCAAAGTATTTGGAATTTGCATAGAGGTAATAATTAGATTGGCACGACCGTGAAGGCCCTCGGGGCATTTGCTATTGCCAATACCTTCGGTTAATTTTAATAAAATACTGTCGCGCACATCAGGTTTTAACTCTCCAAGCTGTGTATCAAGCTGCCCCGTGAGTCGATAATAAATAATTTTTAATTGCTCGATAAGATTTTGCTTCGAAGTATAAGTAGACTGATCGCCGATGTATTTTTGTAAAGACGCGGTCAAGTTGCTGTCATAAGCAACGCACATTTCATTCAGCTGATCTTGCCAATTACTTGGGACAGGAGCGACAGTTGAAACATCAATTTCCGGCGGCGGCGTTGAGGCAAAAGCCTTCGCAGTCAGCCCTGTCATTCTCATTAGCTTAGCCAATCTACTCACAGCATCACCTTTCGATTTCTATTAATGCGTTGAATTTATATACAAATTATGGGCTATAAACATTAAGATTTTATTAAAGTTAAGGTCATAAAAGATATTTTATTACGAATAAACAAGATGTTACATGAGTTTATTGAAGCGAAATCATATGAATGCGTTATTTATACATTCATCCTGCGCCCTTGCTTGATTCGCGAAATAATACACGACATATTTCTGTCTTCACGGCGCGAATCTACGCGCGGGCTTCTGCGGGCTCATAAACTATGCGCGGACTTCTGCAGACTCATAATCCAAAAAATCATAGAGTGTTTTGCGATCTTGCATTTGATTGATGACGGATTGTTGCGTGCCATTTTTTCGGATGGATTGGAATACGTTTAACGCGGCTTGATTCATCGCGCGAAAAGCAGACAATGGATATAACACCATTTTCACGCCGGCGCTTTTTAATTCTTCTACTGTAAATAAAGGCGTTTTTCCGAATTCAGTGATGTTTGCTAAAATCGGTGCGTCGACGGCTTGTGATAATTTTTTATAGTCATCGAGTGTGTAAAATGCTTCTGCAAAAATCGCATCGGCGCCTGCAGCGATATAGGCATTCGCACGATCAATGGCGCTGGATAATCCTTCGGTTTGCATAGCATCGGTGCGTGCAATTAAATAAAAATCAGGGTTTGTTTTTCCAGAAATGGCCGCTTGAATACGCGCAACCATTTCGGCTGTTTCAACAATTTTTTTGCCGTCGCGATGACCGCAGCGTTTTGAAAATTGTTGATCTTCGATGTGGGCGGCGCTGGCACCTGCTTTTATTAATTGCGACACAGAACGCGAGATATTTAATTCACTGCCCCAGCCGGTATCCATGTCTACCAATAAAGGCGTTGATGTGATGCTGGTGATGCGGCGCACGTCTTCGAGGACGTTGTCTAAGCTGGTCATTGCTAAATCGGGTAACCCATAGGATGCATTGGCGCAGCCGGCGCCGGATAAATATAATGCATGAAAGCCTGTTTTTTCGGCCATAATGGCGCAATAGGCGTTGATGGTGCCGATGATTTGTAATGGTGATTCAATAGTCAATGCTTCGCGGAAAGTTATTTTTTTCATGGGTGAGACAGCCTCATTACGTGTAGTTTATCTAATAACTTCTGGTGTATTCCTTCAAACCCCTTGTTACTCATAATCAATACATGATCATTTTTTTGTGCTGTATTTGAAATGGCATCCACAATATCAGAAACGCAATCATGCACAAAAGCCTTATTTCCAACGGGTTTTAATACTTTTTCGACATCCCAGGTTTTATCATCAGGGCGTAAGACATACACAAGATCCGCTGCTTGAAATGAAACACCTAATGCATCACCGTGCGCACCCATGCGCATGGAATTTGATCCTAATTGCGCAACGACAATAATGCGCTCATTGCCGACTTTTTTTCGCAAGCCATCGATTGTTAATTCAATCGCGGTGGGATGATGCGCAAAATCATCGTACACCGTAATGTCATTTACGCATCCGCGAATTTCTAATCGACGTTTCACATTTTCAAAAGTATTAAACGCTTTTTCAATATCGCGCATTGAGATTCCGATTGAATCCGCTGCAGCAATAGCTGCCAACGCATTATGAATATTGTGCGTGCCGAGCAATGACCATTGTATGGTCGCGCGTATCTCCCCTTGAAAATAGCACTCAAATGCACTGCCGTCTTGTTTTAATAATTTGGCATGCCAACCATTGTTATCGCCAGTGACAATTTGTTTTGCCCAAACACCGCGCGATAATACATCTTGAATATTTTTATCGTGTGACGGAAAGATAACGGAACCATTGCTTGGCACACAACGCAGTAAATATTGAAATTGTTTTTTTATCGCTTCTAAATCAGGGAAAATATCGGCGTGATCATATTCAATATTATTCATGATTAATGTGCGAGGACGATAATGCAAAAATTTCGAACGTTTATCAAAAAATGCGGTGTCGTATTCATCTGCTTCGATGACGAAATATTTTCCAGCGCCTAAACGAGCGGTGTGTGTAAAATTTTTGGGAACGCCGCCGATTAAAAATCCGGGGTTTAATCCTGCTGTTTCTAATATCCAACTTAGTAAGGCGGTTGTGGTTGTTTTTCCGTGCGTGCCTGAGACAGCCAATACGTGCTGGTGACGTAGCACATTGTCACACATCCATTGGGAGCCGGATGTGTAGTTTATCCCTTGATTTAAGATGTAATCAACGCAAGGGTTTTGTCGGGAGATGCCATTTCCAATAATCACTAAATCAATTTTTGGATCCAGAGATTCCGGCTCGTAACCTAAATGCACGGGAATACCAGCGTTTTTTAAGGCGTCGGACATGGGGGGATAAATATTTAAATCCGAGCCAGTCACTTGATGGCCTAATTCGCGTGCAATTAACGCAACGCCGCCCATAAAAGTGCCGCAAATGCCGAGGATGTGAATGCGCATGGTGGGGTGTCCATAGCTGGTTATCAAATAAAACAAGCCTACCTGAATCATGCAAAAAGTGCTACGATTCCTCTCGCGCTTGCTAACGCAAGTGCTTCTAAACTATATCACTAGTTCAGCGTAAAGTTGAGAATGGCATTTCTTTTGATTATTAATTAAGGGCAAGCGATGGGTGGTAAAAATATTTTGTATGCGCAATCTGGCGGTCCAACGGCGGTCATTAATAGCAGCGCTTGTGGTGTGATTGAAACAGCACGAAAAATGATGCCGGATGCAAAAGTGTTCGCTGCAAAAAACGGCATTATTGGCGTGCTAAATGAAGAATTAATTGATACGGGACTGGAATCTGCGGAAGATATCGCAGGATTACGTCACACACCGGCCAGTGCTTTTGGATCGTGTCGTTATAAATTAAAAAAAATGGAAGAAAATGATGCCGAATATCGTCGCTTAATTGATGTATTTAAAGCGCATGATATCGGATATTTTTTCTATAACGGTGGCGGTGATTCACAAGACACCGCGCACAAAGTATCACAATTATCACAAAAAATGGGTTATCCGATGACCTGTATCGGCATTCCTAAAACGATTGATAATGATTTACCGATTACTGATAGCTGTCCGGGTTTTGGATCGGTTGCAAAATATATCGCGATTTCCACGCTCGAAGCATCATTGGATGTGAAAAGCATGGCAGCCTCCTCCACCAAAGTATTTATTTTAGAAGTCATGGGTCGACATGCGGGCTGGATTGCTGCGGCAAGCGGACTCATTCAAAATCAAGCGGGCGATCCGCCGCATGTTATTTTATTTCCTGAAATTCCTTTTGAAGAAGAAAAATTTTTAGTAGAAGTTGAAGCGGCGGTTGATCAATACGGTTATTGCGTCATCGTGGCATCCGAAGGTATTCGCACTATAACAGGCGAATTTATTCAAAAATCAGGTTTATCAGATGCGTTTGGCCATCAACAATTGGGTGGCGTTGCACCGACATTAGCAGAGCTGATTAAAAGTAGCTTGGGTTATAAATATCACTGGGCAGTTTCTGATTATTTACAGCGTTCTGCAGCACATATCGCATCAAAAACCGATGCAGATCAAGCTTACGAACTTGGCAAAGCAGCAGTAGAACATGCGTTAAAAGGCGAAAATAACGTGATGCTAACGATCAAACGCGAATCATCAACGCCCTATCGCTGGTCCATCGGAACAGCAGCCTTAGCAGATGTTGCGAATATCGAGGCGAAAATGCCGAAAGATTTTATTTCAGCCAATGGCTTTGGAATTACAGACAAATGTCGTCAACATATGTTCCGTCGTATGCGGAGGGTTTGCCGAAATATGTCGTGTTAAAGAACATATTGGTTAACAAAAAATTGA
>JABDDR010000032.1 GCA_013287505.1 Gammaproteobacteria bacterium | reverse complement strand
AAGGACAATAACGACAATGCCTGCGGCTGTACGCACCGCCCAAGCAACGTCATGAAAATAGGTGTTCGCAACTATACCACCAATTACCAATAAAGAAACAACAACCCACTTCAATCCGTTGAGACGTGGCGCTTCTATGCTTTGATCGATGGCTCTGACGTTACTTTTTTGGTTCATGGTTTCGCTCGGCTTCTATAACTCAGACGCGATAAATCGCGAACTCAGACGCGATAAATCGCGTCTCTACATAACAGGCCAGGAGGGAATCGAACCCCCAACCTACGGTTTTGGAGACCGTCGCTCTGCCAATTGAGCTACTGGCCTAAACTTATTAGCACGCAAAACGCCCTTGTTCCAGTCACTTCGTTCCTTTCACGCGGGCTTCTGAATAATGTTTATTTGTTTGCTATGCTCACGCTTATTTAATAATTTTCGCCACTACACCGGCACCTACTGTACGACCACCTTCGCGGATAGCAAAGCGTAAGCCTTCTTCCATCGCGATGGGGCAGATTAATTCAACCACTACTTTGATGTTGTCACCTGGCATAACCATTTCAACACCAGCTGGTAATTCAACAGCGCCTGTTACGTCAGTGGTTCTGAAGTAAAATTGTGGGCGGTAGCCTTTGAAGAATGGCGTATGACGTCCACCTTCTTCTTTTGACAACACATACACTTCTGCTTCGAATGTAGTATGAGGTGTAATTGAGCCTGGTTTTGCCAATACTTGACCGCGTTCTACTTCTTCACGTTTCGTGCCGCGCAATAGTACACCAACATTATCGCCAGCGCGACCTTCATCTAACAATTTGCGGAACATTTCTACGCCCGTGCAAGTTGTTTTGATGGTAGGTTTGATACCGATGATTTCGATGTCTTCACCGACTTTAACGATACCGCGTTCGATACGGCCTGTGACTACTGTGCCACGACCAGAAATAGAGAATACGTCTTCAATCGGTAACAAGAAGGGTTTGTCGATCACACGAACAGGTGTTGGAATGTAGCTGTCCATTGTGTCTACTAATTTTTGAACGGCAGGTACACCGTATTCACCTGTGTCACCTTGCAATGCTTTTAATGCAGAGCCGATAATAATAGGTGTTTTGTCACCAGGGAAATTGTAGCTGGATAATAGATCACGTACTTCCATTTCTACTAATTCTAATAGTTCAGCATCATCAACCATGTCTGCTTTGTTTAGGAATACGACAATGTAAGGAACGCCTACTTGACGTGCTAATACGATATGTTCACGTGTTTGTGGCATTGGACCGTCTGCAGCAGATACGACAAGGATAGCGCCATCCATTTGGGCAGCACCGGTAATCATGTTTTTGACGTAGTCAGCGTGTCCTGGGCAATCGACGTGTGCGTAGTGACGTTTTTGACTTTGGTATTCTACGTGTGATGTTGCAATGGTAATACCACGTGCTTTTTCTTCGGGTGCATTGTCAATTTGATCGAATGCTTTTGCATCGCCACCAAATTTTTCAGCCATACATTTGGTTAATGCGGCTGTTAAGGTTGTTTTACCATGATCCACGTGTCCGATGGTTCCGACGTTGACGTGTTCTTTATCGCGTACGAATTTTTCTTTTGACATTAGGTGGCTCCCGTTTTGAATCGCTTTGTTAAAAATTATAATCAGCCCACATCCAGGATTGAACTGGAGACCTCTTCCTTACCAAGGAAGTGCTCTACCACTGAGCTATGTGGGCAAAACATTCACTCTACTCATTAGCGGGTGATGGGAATCGAACCCACACAATCAGCTTGGAAGGCTGAAGTTCTACCATTGAACTACACCCGCAATCATCATAAATCTTTGGAGGGGGAAGGATTCGAACCTTCGAAGGCGAAGCCGTCAGATTTACAGTCTGATCCCTTTGACCGCTCGGGAACCCCTCCGAACATAATAAAAATTAAGGGGCTTATTCTGCGGAAATCACACACTTATGTCAACACATATCACACGAAAAATTCCAATAAAAAACGTGCGCTTCCGTTTGTGGCATCGCAAACGCAGCAAAATAGGCTGATTTTAAATCATCAAGCAAAATTGAACGCACCATCCAATCGGTCGCAGCAAATTTTTTATCACGAACATGAAGCAAACAAGAGCGATCAGACGGTATTTCAGACACATCCACTTCAAAATCTGACAATGGAAACGATAATCCCAATCCAATGGCTTTTATAAATGCTTCTTTGCGTGTCCAACAACGATAAAAAGCCGCTATTTGTTCACGAGTTGGATATTTTTTTATCTCTTGATATTCCGAATCCGCAAAAAAACGCTTCGCCAACGCCAAAAAATCTTTATTGGGTTTTACATTTTCGATATCAACGCCAATGGCCTGACCTCGCGTCACACCAATTAACAGGTAATCACCCGAATGCGACACATTAAATTGCAAATCGCTTCCAGCAAGAAACGGCTTACCCTTTTCACCCGTTGAAAATGTTATTTTTTCGGGCACGATCTGTACGTAAAATGACAGTATCTTACGCAAACAAGCACGATAAAATATATAACGTACACGATCTTCTGATTTAATAAAACGTGTAGCGCGATTGATTTCATCTGTCGACAACAGACCCTGACAATTTAAAAGCTCAGCGTCTGAACCAGCCAATTGCGCGCGCCACAAGTGCACTGCAGTTGAAGATACAGACAAAGCTTCACCCTTATGATTTTGCCACATGAAGAATTTTTTATGCTCCTAGAGATGGGCCAGGCGCAGCGGCACTAGCACTAGCAATAGACTCATCACTGCCCCTGGCTGGAAAAAATTGTCCATGCCGCGCCGCTGTGCCATCTAATTTCTTAAAACAAAAATTGGCAAATCTTATCGCGGAACACTCGTCTATAACAATACGTTTATTGACTGCATCATAAGCATGTTTCGCAACCTTTTCCAGCAAGCCATCAAAATCATCAACCTTCAAAGACTCAAGTTCGGTCGTAAGTTCCGCAACGCTCACAATCACATCAACTTTTAAAAAAATAGTCAGGAATTGTTCCTCTGTCACACCGAATTTTTTCATCTGAAGTAACAAAGGATGAATCTGCAGGAACCACATAAACCTATCGCGTTGAAGATCGCTCAATGACAAGAAATACGGCGTAAATTTAGAAAAAGGAATCTCCAAATCAGAAACATAAACAAGCAGTTCTTCTTGATGTTTGTATAAAATATGTCTACCTTTCTCAGATTCACATGTGTATGAAAATGTTGAAACCCATAACAAACAATCTGTGAGCGCGCTCTTAATTGATTCTAATGTTGGAGGCGTAATTTTATTTATTTCATCTGAAAATTTTTGAAGAAAATAATGATCAGTAGGATTTTCTCCAAAGTCTTGTAAACAAGCAATAATTGCATTTATTTTAACTATCACATCTGTGTGAAGTAATAGACACCGAAGTATTATATTTTCAACACTTAAATGCATGATAATAGAGCAGCTTTCTTCATGCGCTATAAAAATACCATGCATTATTTCAGGAGGTAAGTCTATAATTTGATTCAATGACAAATTACAGTGATGCAATTTTTTTCTGAAACTTTCTTTGTTATATAAAATAGCAGTTCTAATACAATCATCTTTCACAAAGCTAAACTGACTGAAGCGCTCATGAAGGTTGTCCAAACTATCACGAATAGACGTCTCAGTTCTACTAATAGTCATTATTACACGATTCAAAAACTCATCTGAATCAGGAAACTGAAAACATATTGAATTATACTGAGCTAAAAATTGTGAAATTTTTTCGATCACATCAATCGCGATTAATGCCTCCAAAAATTTTTCTGGCATACAATGATTTTTAATATGTCTTAATACAAAACTATTGCCGGGATTAATATATCGAAATATATTTTCAAGCGATTGAATATCAAATTGCGCCAATTCGAAAATGGAAATTCCTAAGCTACATGCCAACTCTACTTGAGACGGATAAGTGTTCAAAATATTTCTTAATGATCCTGATGGGTTTAAAAAATTAAAATCAGACATATCACGTAAAAATACTTCAACAACACTGTGAACTGAGGGACAAATCTCGAGTTCCTTCGAAATTTCATCGTGCAACTTTAAATACAACTGATCTAACAGTCTCGATTGAATGCCGCTAGGTGTGAATTTAATATCATGAAACACAAGTGCTTGGCGATATAAATCACCTAGCGCTAAGATACAATCTGTTTCGAAAAAATATGCCAAAAATGAATAGGCTGAAATACCTTTCCGATTTAAAAATCTTAATGCTTGCGCAGCATTCACACTAATAGGCTTATTAAATAGCGCATTCCTATCTTCTTCGCTCATGCAATAAATATCAATGGGTGTAAAACCAATACCAAACAATAAATACAGCTTATTCTCATCAGTACACTCTGATTGCAAGCCTGGACAAATACACTCCAAAATAGTGTCGAGATACGACTTCAAAGATCTCTGTATGACACCATCACTATGCTCCAATCTTGTGATATCCATCCATTCAACAACTTCATCAATACGTTCTTGGGTAAGCGAATTTAATTGGATTAACCGAAGGAGAATTTCCGTGAACGCTTTCAATTTGTTGGCATTCATATGGTCTTTATCAAAAAGAATGGTCCAGATAACATATGGATGTAACTCATAGTTAACATACAAATGATTTAATAATGTAAGTGCGCCACTTAATTCTTTAAAATGATCGTATGTAAATTTAGCAATATCATCGAATGTAGCACGGGTTAAAAATTCTAAAGATTTACGACGCTGGTCAACAAGTTTGGTGCTCTGGTGCTCATTGTAAGAATATTGGCGGCAACGCGATCGATAGCATCGTTGTAAAAATAATTGTCTGTGTCGGCGTCCCATTCAGTGGGCAATAAAAATAAAAATTCATTTGCGGTTGTATTGTCGTACAAACGATTGTCATAATACGCCCCACGAATTTCGCGAAAAGAATTCAGTATCGCCTCAATTTTTTGGTGCTTTTCATCAGATCTGCTCATACTTTGCCCTCAGCTTTCCTTTATACAGATAAAAAACTGTTCAAACAATGTACATATTTAAATTTTTGTATATTAATTGTACTTTAAGGAATGTACGGAAAATAACCAGCTCACTTCATGAATTGATTTTGATAAATCGTGATGAATAAATTGCATTTCTAAAAAAGATTAAATAGAATCACAGGCTCTGAAATTGCTGGCGTAGCTCAGTTGGTAGAGCAGCTGATTTGTAATCAGCGGGTCGAGGGTTCAAATCCTTTCGCCAGCTTCAAAATTCGATTAACAATCAATTAGTTAAAAATAATTCTTTTTGTCAAAAATACCCTGGGTTTTTCCGTGCTACCTCGGTGCTACCACACCATTACAAAATACATTGAATATTTTGCTTTTGGTGCCACACATCTCAGCCGTTTTTAAGAAATCCATAACAATTAATCTATACAATAAATCACAATTTCCAATGCATTTTGGTAAAGCCTTAAACTGGAGCATTTATGCGCACCGACCGCATCTACCTAAAAACAATCAATTCCGATGGCAGGCCATCTTCTTATCAGGATGTTGGTTTCGTCGCGCTACAAACCTTATTGAGAGAAAATGGCTCCCAGGTGGGATTGAGCGTTGAAATGGATGAAACAGGCTCAATCACTGCAACACATTATCTTTACCAGTTAGTTGTCGATGAAGATGGTTGTTTTGTGTCGATTAACCGTAATCCAACCCTGCCGGATAACGCGCTCCAATATTCTTTTTCAGATACAGAAAAAAACGAAATTTCATCCCGGTTTCGAGACCTTGTTTCAAACGCTGTTACTGTTTTTCAAGGTAAAGATCCATTGATTATCAGCAGTATTCTGAGAACCTTGTTTTCAGCAGGTTTTATCTCGCATCCCAGTTGGCAGAGAAATCTGAGCTTATTATCAGAAAATCAAAATAAGCTAGAAGACATCGCGCACGCCCTATTTGCACTGCATGAAGCAGGAATGTTGATGCAAAAAACATTGACCGATGTTGTCAATCACACAACACCTTGGCAATGTGCCTCTGCGTTGCGGTATCTCACCTATACCGAACACGCTCCCTTAAGACGCATTGGGAAAAAACCTGAGAAAGTTTTGGTGATCCCTTATCGAAAAGCGCAAGGCGTGGATAGTGACATGTTTGACAGGTTTCCAGAGCAGTTAAAAAATACATGTGAGCCTATTGTAACCCGTATTGTGACACACCCCTTCCCAGAAGAACTGTCAAGAATCATGGTATTGTTGTATCACCGTTTTAAAGGAAAGCCAAATTTAACGATTGTTAATACTATTGCAAGCATCTCGAATAAATTGATCCTCAGTTACATGGGTGATACGTTATCTTTCTTGGATAAAAACAATCTGCTCAACGAAGAAAATTGTCTGGCATTGCTAAACCAATTTTCAAGACCGGGAAAATTTCAACATACGCTTTATACCCTACGTGATGGATTATCGCGTCACGATATCGTATTAACGCAAGCATTATTTGATTGGATTATGTCTCTCGATGATGCTGGCATATTGAGCGCGCTGTTACATTCCAATCCAGCGCTTGCAAGACTGCTGAATGAAGTAGCAACAGCCGGTGTTCCCATCACGCAGCCCATTTTTGAGGCGCTATGCAAAGATCCAGAACCCGCAAACAAATCAGCTGTTGAAATTTTAGCATCAACACGATTTGGGCGAGATTTTCTGCGCGATCATTTAAAAATAAACGCTGGAAATTTTTTATTTGGCCGTACACAAATATTACTCGAAACTTTACAAATTCAAATCGAAGGTATCCGCATTCAAGATTGGTTATCGACAGGAATTGAAGCGGAACTTGAAGAAAAAAAAGCAAGAGAAACGATAGATCTTGAAGCACAAACTGCTTTTCGTAATCTGCATAGGGGATTTTTTCAAGGACTTCGATTTTTATCGCGACGCGCACAAAATGGGGCCGCCGCTACCACAGATCAACTCCTCTCACATCCTGCTGTTAATGACATATTGCAAAATGTGGTCTATGGCAAAAAAGAAGTAGTCAGAACAGCGCTGGAAGAATTAAAAAATAATAATCCGATGTTATTGCAAACAGTGTTAATTTCAACAGCAACACAACCCATTATAGATTACTCGAGTCGATCTACTGTTAATCAAACGTTACTACAGGCCGCTGCAAGTGCAGGCGATGTGGCGATCAATCCAAGTGACGAGGGAATGTGCGAGATGATTGCGTCTTATCTTTCTGCTGATGAAGTAGCTACCCAATTTACTGAACTCTTCCCAGATGGTATTGAAGCACACGTTGAAGATCAAAAAAGACAATCTCAAACTGATTTTGAACCGATGCTTCAAGCGGTGAAACAAACTATTTTAGCGGAACGTAGTCCTGACCCACGCAATCCAGACGATCCCAATAACAATCTCAATGCAACACTGAATAAAAATGCAACCAATGAACTCTATATAAAAATAGAGACTTTATTTCGTCAACCCTATACTGCATTGTCTCATCGAGAAAAAATATTTAATCCGTGTCACTTATTACGCGCCCTTGAAGTGTATAACGAATTATGGAATCAATTAGAAAGTGATGGCAGTGACCGTGATTATAAAAAACGTGATTTATTTTGGCGTCAAATTGTCGGATACATTCAGCGTTTTGTGCCGGCGTGTTACGCTCAAGCGTTGGCGCAGGGTTTATATTATCTTGTAAAAGTAGATCAAGACGCGTCGTGGCACCCCGTGTCCCTGAGTCGGGATTTAAAACTTAAGTATGATAATTTCCTTTATTTTCCCCTTCACGTTGGTCCTTGTTCTGGTCTTGGTTTTGATTTTGCAATTTACGGTGCCGGGTGTTTGCCCGTGTGCGCGCGCCGGGCCCGCCATGGGGTGGGCTTGTGCCTTTTTTCAAAAACTTTTGTCGAGCAAAAATATCAGGCTTTCGGAACATTATGCCGCGAGTTCGAGTGCAATCGCGCGACCAGTCTGATGAACGTCGTTGCGTAGTTCAGTAATGCGATAATCTCGCAATGCTTCGGCGGCAAAACCTGCTGCCGAGGGATCACGACATGATCCGATATACTGTGCTTTGAGTTCTGCATGTTTCCAAATGCCTGCTGTTCTTACCCACCAACAAAGCCATAACACAAGGTATTGTCTGATCTTTGGGCGAGAGACACCATCTGCGACCATCCATTTAACTTGCTCACGTGCTTTGCGCAAAGTTCGCGGATGCGGAACAATGCGTTACCCATGCCAGGCAGAACTTCCATGCCTTTTGTTATGATCAGATTGCAAGACATGGAAGTTCTGCCTGGCATCGCATTTCAATAGTTGATACCTGATTTTCCGTTAAAAATTGATTGGTATTTATATAAGCAATAATTTTATGATTGTAAAAGATTGAAAATAGAAAGGCACGAAAGGCGCGCGTGGCACCGTTCATGGCACCGTTCATGGCACCGTTCATCTGGCAAAAATAAATGATTTCAAGCAAAATGAAAGCATCAAAATTAGGATGGGCCCTATGTCACGAACCCTCATTGTCCCTGAAGAATTTTTTTCTTTAGTTAAAAGCACGAGGCCGCTCACGTCTCAGGACACCGTAAATACCACGTCTTTACTATTAGTTATCAATCGATCGAAATCTTTTTGTATTCCCAAAACATGGCCTCGCAAAGAAGAACAAGTAGGATGGACTTGTGGATTGTATGCTTTGTACGCTGCTTTAATTTATCGTTCTCTTCACTCGGGAGCCTTTATTGATTTGCCACGACCCGTTAATACTGCGCCTTCATTTTTGAAAAGAAAACCTTCCTTGTTAGGGATTGCAAAAGATTTAAAGTTCACCACCATAGGTGAAATCCTGGATGTCAGTTATTTTAGTCTCATCATTGAAGCGTTGGGAATCCCAAACAAAAAATCCATACAAAGCACTGCGGAATCATTCTTACAAGATATTTGCGATTTATTAGATACAAAAAATACGGTTATTGTGAGTTGCGATATTGGGCCGTCAGGTGAGTTTCCAGGTCAATCAAATGGTGGTCAAGCCCACTGGGTATTGGCATTTGGATATTGTTATCTCCAGCAAAAACTTTTTTTCTTAATCATGCAGTATGGCGATTATTATCTATGGTCAGGTGAAGATTTGTTAAGATCCAACGCACAAAATCCACAAGCAGAATATCCACGGTCTGAAAATTATGGCTACTATTATTATTCATCCGCTCTGGGTGGAACAAATTTTTTCCCATTTACCAATGAACAAAAAGTGATACCACAAGAACATGCGGGCGCAAAAGTAATACCCACCACCACACTTGAAAAATTTTATTTCACACTTTTTCCAATACCATATGCAAAAAAAACAAACCGTCAAATACCAGCGCCGCAACCAACACACACCCGTTTACCGCCGATAATAAGCAACCGCACGTTGTCCGCCTGACTTCAAACCCCTTACAATACAATCTCACTCGCAGGTATACTAAATAATTCCCTTACATTAAAAAAAGAGCATTCATGGAACATTTATTGTCGCTGATAGGTATAACCGATGAATATATCTATCACATTTTGATTCTGCTTGTTTTTACTGGCCTGATCGTGACTTATATTCTGGATGTCACGCAGAAAAAAAATACCGTTTTGCGTAATTACCCTGTCATAGGCCATATTCGTTATATTGCAGAACATTTGGGCGTTTATTTGCGACAATATTTTTATGCAGGTGATCGCGAAGAAATGCCATTTAATCGAGATCAACGTCAATGGATTAATCATGCGTCAGATAATGTGGATACGACTATCGGTTTTGGCTCAACACGTGATTTGCGACCGGTTGGCACCATTATGTTTGTTGATGCCGCGTATCCTATTTTAGGTGAAGATGCCGTCGAAACAAGCGCTGTTACATTTGGCCCACAAACAAAAAATCCTTACACAGCACGATCATTATTAAATATTTCCGCAATGAGTTATGGCGCTTTATCTAAAAATGCCATCGCTGCTTTATCTTATGGCGCAAAAATGGGTGGATGCTGGTTAAATACGGGTGAAGGCGGTGTGGCTGATTTTCATCTGGAAGGTGGTTGTGATTTGATTGCGCAAATTGGTACTGCAAAATATGGGTTTCGCGATGAAGCGGGCCATTTTTCTGATGCGCGTTTGAAAGAGTTATCTGCATTGCCACAAATTAAAATGTTTGAAATAAAATTAAGTCAGGGCGCAAAACCCGGAAAAGGCGGTATTTTACCCGCCATTAAGGTAACACCAGAAATTGCAAGAATTCGCGGTATCGCACCGAGGCAAGATTCCATCAGCCCCAATCGTCATCTTGAAATTGGATCGAACGATGAATTAATTGACTTTATCAACCGCGTACGCGATATCAGCGAAAAACCGGTCGGATTTAAAGTGGTACTCGGTGGTTATGAATGGCTTGATGAATTATTCTCATTGATTGTAAAGCGCGGATTAAATTGCGCGCCTGATTTTATTACATTGGATGGTGCAGAAGGTGGCACAGGCGCAGCACCTGAATCATTGGCTGATTACGCAGGATTGCCCATCACTGAAAGCTTACCGACATTGGTAGATACATTAAGAAAATATGGTTTAAGAGATCGTATTAAAGTGATTGCTTCTGGAAAAATGGTGACTGCGGGTGAAGTCACAAGAGCATTATGTATGGGTGCTGATTTTGTAAATTCAGCCAGGGGTTTTATGTTTGCGTTAGGCTGCATACAAGCATTACGTTGTCACAATAACACGTGCCCCACAGGAATTACGACACACAATCCATCCAGAGTCAGTGGTCTCGATATAAAAACAAAAGCATTACGTGTGGCCAATTATGTGCGACGCGTCAATGAAGAAGTGGAAATTATTAGTCATTCTTGCGGCGTCAGTGAGCCACGCGGATTAACGCGCAAACATGCGAGAGTTGTCACAAATACAGGGATTTCAGTATCGCTCGCGGAGTTGTATCCAGAAAATTAACAACCGCAGTCCGCTTCACCCAGCAAATCAGTGGAATTTTTTTACCCCTTTTTTTCGACAAAATAAACTTGTCGTTAAACGCAGCAGATCAAGAGGATTTTCACCCCCTTTGAAAAAAGGGGGTCGGTTCGCTTTAGCGTACCGGGGGGATTTTAATCTGCCGATATATCTCTTCCAACACATCCCTCAACGATTTCAACACCTGCCCATTATCAAATCGCAATACTTTCAAATGCATCGACGCTAAATACGCATCACGTTTTTGATCTCGTTTTAAATGTTCATCAAAAAAATGTTGACCACCATCAAGCTCAACCACTAACTTTGCGGCAGGCGCATAAAAGTCAACAATATAATTTCCAATGGGTTTTTGTCGATAAAATTGAATGTCGCATAATTGTTTTCGACGGATATATTTCCAAAGCAGTTGCTCTGCATCAGTCATATTAGTGCGTAGTTGTCTTGAAAATGATTTTAAGCGGGTATTGTATTTAAGCATTGGCGATCTTCTCGGTGTTGTGAAGATCGATAGTGTAAAATTATTTATATTGGAATTAACCTCGGGTTTTGAAAATCCCCCCGGTTCGCTAAAGCGAACCGACCCCCTTTTTCAAAGGGGGTGAAAATCCTCTCGATCTGCTGCGTTTAACGACAAGTTTATTTTGTCGAAAAAAAGGGTGAAAAAATTCCACTGATTTGCTGGGTGAACCAAACCTCATAATTATCCATTATTGGCCATTCATGCAGCGCGAGCAATCCACACGAATTCACGCGTAAACATGCGCGAATAGTGACAATTACGGAAAGTTCAGTATCATTGGCGGAACTGTATCTTGAAAATAAGTGGGGCCAACTATATGACAGAATTACAACTTCTTTTACTTAAGTTAACACCGGAACAACGTGAAACACTAGCAAGACGAATCACACAAAGGATGCGGACTGAAGGAAATACGACAGGATCTGTAACTCATATACCATTTGAAGGAAGAGAAGCCGCACTACGAACATTCGGTCTTCTTAGCCCTCCACGTCCTGAAACTGCCGGACCACAAAATGCGGCACATAATCCGAGCCCAGATCTAAGCTGGTAATAAATCAGATCTTTGCGGGGAAAACCACTTTTTCAATTCTCGCCAACACCTTTTCTTTTCCGATCCACTGCAATGTGGAATCAATTGACGGTGACACTGTTGATCCTGTCACCGCAACACGCAAGGGTTGCGCAAGCTGGCCCATTTTCACATTTTGTTGTGCAGCAATATCAATAATCGCTTGATGCAAAGATTCTTTTGTCCAATCGGTTATTTTTTCAAAATGATTTTTTGCGGCAATCAATAATGGTTTAATTTCAGTTGTTAAATGTTTTTTAACAGACGCTTCATCGTATTCAATATTATCTTCAAAAAAATAACGGCTTTTTTCTGCCATTTCACGCAACGTTTTAACACGATCTGCTTGTAATGCAATCACCGCCGATAATTGTGCATCATCGATTGCACGAATATTATGACGCGCCAATTGTTCGACAAAAGGCAAAATTAATTCCTGCGAATTTTTTGTTTTTAAATAATGTTGATTCAACCAGTCCAGTTTTTCAAAATTAAATGCAGCCGGTGAATTATTTACGCGATGCACATCAAATAACGCAATCATTTCCTCACGCGAAAAAATTTCTTGATCGCCATGCGACCAACCCAGTCGCACCAAATAATTTAATAAGCTTTCTGGCAAATAACCATCATCATGAAATTGCATTACACTCACAGCGCCATGACGTTTTGATAAGCGTTTACCATCGCCCCCCAAAATCATCGGTACATGCGCATAACGCGGAATCGGTGCGCCTAATGCAGCAAGCATATTCATTTGTCTCGGTGTATTATTAATATGATCATCACCACGAATAACATCCGTGATTTTCATATCGTAATCATCCACCACCACACAAAAATTATAGGTGGGCACGCCATCCGTGCGCGCAATAATTAAATCATCCAGCTCTGCATTTTCGACGGAAATTTTTCCGCGAATCATATCGTCAAAAACAACAGCACCGGTTTGCGGATTTTTAAAACGAATAACATGCGGTGTATTTAAATCGTTACGATGCAATTGCCGACAATGTCCATCGTAACGGGGTTTTTCTTTTTGCGCTGTTTGTGTTTCACGCAATTTTTCCAAACGATCTTTTGTGCAATAACAACGATACGCATGCCCGTCTTTTAAAAATTGTTGAATGACATCGCGATAACGATCAAATCGCTGTGTTTGATAAAAAGGACCTTCATCAAAATCTAAACCGAGCCAATTCATCCCGTCTAAAATTGCCTGAATGGACGCTTGCGTTGAACGCTCTAAATCCGTGTCTTCCACGCGTAAAATAAACGTGCCTTTATGATGACGCGCATATAACCACGCAAATAAAGCGGTGCGCGCACCACCGACATGCAAAAAACCGGTGGGACTGGGAGCGAAACGGGTGCGAATAGGAGATGTCATAACTGATCTTAGCAAGAGGTTAAAATGAGACAAGTTTATCTTAACTGGCTGTGAAACACGAAGAAATACTTCTTTCTTTGAAAAAAGGCTCACAAGGCATCGCGATACCCAAGACTGCAATTCGGACCTGAGCGTGTTATGAGTTTTAAGCTATAATGTATAATGAAAGAGTCGAATACAATATGTTACAGGAGGTCTTTATGTATATACATGATTGTAAGAATAGGGGGGGGTATCTTGTTTTACTGTTTGTTTTAATGCTGATATTTAGCGGCACGACCTTAGGGGCCGCGAACCTTTGTTATGGCTCAACTGCTGGTTGGGGACAGTGCCCGCAGTGCCGATCCGACTACCTGACCCTTAATGTTTGGGTACGCGATCATGGCTCGCAGTGCTTCTATGACTGGGTTAAGAACATGAGCTCCAACTGGAGGGTTGATGGACTTATGTATAGCGATGATGGGTACTGCTCCATTTCGGGAGGAGAACTCGCTGATTTTCGGTCCGTTCCAGTATATCCTATGACAATATGGTGGACTCCTGGTGACACTACGCACGCGAGCTGCACGCCTGTTGGTTCGAAGAAGGGCGGAGTGAAGGCAAAGGGTCTTCAGAATGTGCCAGCGGATTTGAGATGAAATTTGGGATAAAAAACGCGAGAAGCTACTTTCCATTACTGAAGAGTGGCTTCTTGACTATATATTAATAATTTACGGTATCAATTCTATTCATAAGCCCGGCGAAGAATTTTTTATTGGTAGCCTGTGTACGAGCCCTCGGGATTCGTGGACATTTAATTAAAATGTCCATATGATCGGTGACACCTAACTCGTGTCACCAGGCTATAGAATTCCTTAAACATTACACGTCGACAGCAGGCATTTCAGGGGCCTGGAGGTGTGCCAACCCACTCATCCAATTTTTTTAAACCCTCCACAAAAGGTAATAACGTAATACCATTTTCTAAATACAACGTATGCTCACCTAAATATAAAACAAAACATTTTGTCATGGGATAATCTTCTTTAAAATGCTTTAATCCCGTAAGCATTTTTGAGTGAATGGTTTTGCTGTGTTTAATTTCAACGGCAATTAATTGCGTTTCACCATACAATATAAAATCCACCTCGACGCCATGTTCGGTTTTCCAATAAAATATCTCTGTATTTGTATTACGATAAGCAATTAACGCCAATGCAGATTGATAAAACAAGGTTTCTAAACCAACTCCTTGTATTTCCTCTGGCGTATCTAAAAATCCAGTGGGGCGCAACTGCTGATACACACCTGCATCAAAAAAATAAAATTTATCAGCCGCGATTAATTTGCGCTTGGCTTTTTTAGTAAAAACCGGCAGAGAATGGGCAATCAATAAATCGTGTAAAATAGAAAAATAATTTTGGATGGCTTGTCGATTCACACCCACTTCGCGTGCAATGGCCGACATGTTGATGATTTGTCCTTGCGAAAAACTCGCTGTCTCTAAAAAACGTGCAAATGAAGCCACGTTACGCACCAGACCTTCTTGAATAATTTCTTCACGCAAATAAACGTCAATGTATGTTGATAAATAACGTGACGGATCATCATAATCATACACGGCTGGCAACAAACCTAATTTCAATGCTTTTTGTAATTCAAATTTTTCACCCAATTCTTGAATCACCAGTGGATGCATCGTGTATTGAAGCGCACGCCCTGCCAATAAATTCACGCCTTGTCTACGCAGTTTTCTCGCAGACGATCCTGTCAAAATAAATCGATATTTTTTATTTTCAATTAATCGATGCACTTCATCTAAAATAGACGGAATTTTTTGGACTTCATCAATAACGATCCAACCCCTATAGTTTGCTGGAATAAAATCATTGAGACGTTCTGGATGGGCTTGAAGTGCATGATGGGTTTGCGCAGACAAGAGATCAATATAGATGTATGCACCTTCTTGCAGATGGCTTTTTAGCCAACTGGTTTTCCCCGTCCCACGCGGACCAAAGATAAAAAAGCTGTCTTTACTGTTCAAAGGTAGCTGAAATAGACGTTTTATCATAAAATCATCGGAATTTGTTAGTATTAATAGTAATTATCGTCGGAATTTGCTGGTTTTACAAGCAAAATTGTTGATTTTTCTTCAAAAATCAATAAATCTTATGAGCTTTGTTTATCATGCCAGGCAACGTATATGATGGTTGCTGACAGAATTAGAGTAGCCTGAAAGAGTCTTGCAGAGTTGATCTTATCTATTTTGTCATCAACGTTATTTTTCCTTGCAATCTGTGTTGTGCCAATATTTTTCGCATGGATTCGCTG
>JABDDR010000031.1 GCA_013287505.1 Gammaproteobacteria bacterium | reverse complement strand
AAACCAAAAAAAGGAGACTGTTTATGAAGTTAGTTATTTCATCGTTGGTCACATTGTCTTTATGCGCCGCAATTCCGCTGGCTTATGGTTATAGCTGTAATCAAATAGCGCAGAGATATTGTCACAAACACAATTTTCATCATCATTGTGTCGTCACAGTTCACAGAGAATGTTTGCAGCGTGCGATGATGCATAGACGTGAAATGAAGACGCACGCAGCACCACAAGCTAAAACACAACAACAAAAAGATCAACAACAACCCGCACAAAATGAGCAGCAACCCGCGCAAAATGAGCAGCAACCAGTAAAAAACCAATAGAACAGGAATACAGGCGCGACTGCCTCTGTCGCGCCTTTTTTACTTCACCGGTCTTAGCAGCGGAAACAAAATCACATCACGAATCGACGCACAATCCGCAAACAGCATCACCAATCGATCAATACCAATGCCTTCACCCGCAGTTGGCGCTAATCCATACTCTAATGCCGTAATATAATCCTGATCAAATGGCATCGCTTCGCCATCACCCGCTGCACGCGCAGCTGATTGTTGATGGAATCGATTGGCCTGATCTTCAGGATCATTTAATTCTGAAAATCCGTTTGCAATTTCTTGACCGCCTGCAAAAAATTCAAAACGATCGGTAATAAAAGGATTTTGATCATTGGCACGCGCGAGCGGCGAAACTTCTGCGGGATATTCAGTGATAAATGTGGGTTGCTTTAATTCGCGCTCAACCAATTTTTCAAATAACGCCAATTGCACTGCTCCGAGCTGCATTGTCGGTAATAAATCAATATGAAACTTTTTCGCCAAATTTTTTGCCGATTCAAAATCATTTAACTGCGCTTCTGTGATGTCAGGGTGTTTATGCATAATGGATTCTTTTATCGTGAATCGCGCAAACGGTTTACTAAAATCAATTTGCGTGCCTTGATAAGTAATTTGTGTTTGACCTAATACTTGCTCTGCCAAATGACGAAATAATTTTTCGGTTAAATCCATCATGTCATGATACGTTGCATATGCTTGATAAAATTCAAGCATGGTAAATTCAGGATTATGGCGCGTAGAAATACCTTCATTTCGAAAGTTGCGATTAATCTCATATACTTTTTCAAATCCGCCCACAACCAATCTTTTTAAATATAATTCGGGTGCGATACGCAAAAACAATTCCATGTCCATCGCATTATGGTGTGTTTGAAATGGTTTTGCAGCAGCGCCGCCCGCTTGCACTTGCATCATTGGTGTTTCCACTTCCATAAAATGATGGCAATCTAAAAATCGTCTGATTTGCGCAACTATTTTCGAGCGAATGTGAAAAATTCTACGCGCGTCATCATTCACAATTAAATCGACATAGCGCTGACGAAACCGTTGTTCTTGATCACTCAATCCATGATATTTATCCGGCAATGGGCGCAATGCTTTTGTTAACAATCTTAATTGATCGACTTTAATCGACAATTCACCGGTTTTTGTTTTAAAAACAACGCCACTCGCACCGAGAATATCGCCTAAATCCCAGTGTTTAAATTCATCGTAAATTTTTTCCGATAAAATATCGCGCGCCACATATAATTGAATTTTTCCGGACATGTCTTGCAGATGTACGAATGCTGCTTTTCCCATCACGCGACGTGTCATCATTCGCCCTGCAATCGTCACGCGCACATTTTTTTCAACGAGCGTATCATGATCAAACATATTATAATTATCATGAATATCTTGCGCTAATGTGTCGCGCACAAAATCATTCGGATAAGCAATACCTTGTTCACGCATGGTATTTAATTTTGATTTTCGCTGGATGATTTGTTCGTTTTCGTCGATTACATTATTTTCATTATTATTTTCAGACACAAGTAATTCCTATTTTTTTAAATTCTGCCAAAGCAGCAGTGCGTCATTAATCTTATTCATTTGATCAACTGTCAGCACACCTATTTTTTGACGAATCTTGTCACGCTTCACGCTCGTAATTTTGTCAATCATAATTTGTGATGGGTCTTTTAATCCATTGTGTTTATTAGGCGCTATCAATAATCGATATAAAGGCGCTTCGTGCAGATGTGTTGAGAATGGACAAATAGTTACGCTATCATGCGTTTCATTAAATAAATCGGACTGAACAACCACAGCAGGACGAGGCTTTCCATAATCACCACTTGAAGTACAAACAATAACATCACCACGCTGCATAATTATTCCCATCCTGCTGTATCGCTAATATCTTCCCAAAACTGCATTTCTTCAGGATCATCTTCTTTGGAAGTCAACAGTGATTGTCGACGCGCTTCGGCAGCAAGCAAATTATATTGCACCGTCTGCAAATAAGCTTCTAATGCATGAATAATAATCCAACTTTTTCCTCTATGCATCGCACGAGCAGCTTCTTCCAACTGAGCACGAAGCTCATCAGGTAATCTGATACTGGTTGTAACATGATGCGCCATAATAAAACCTCATCAATTGCAATAGACTGTATTACAATTGTAGTTCATTGCAATACAATAATCAATGATTTTCTTAATCTATTGAATTTTAACGATATACAACCGCCATCGTCATCCGCGCAATACACGCCAATTTCCCCGCATCATTGTTAATTTTAATTTCCCATACCTGCGTTTTATTGCCTAAATGCAAGGGTTTTGCGATAGCTGTCACCACACCCGAAACAGCGGGACGCAAATGATTGGCATTAATATCTAAACCCACGCAATAACAAACCGCTTGATCGACACAATAATTTGCTGCGGTGCTTGCTACTGTTTCCGCGAGTGCCGCAGACACACCGCCGTTTAAAAATCCCAGTGGTTGTTTCGTACGATGATCAACGGGCAGTGTTGCCATCAAATAATCATCACCAAACTCAGGGAACTCAATACCAATAAATTCTGCAAATGTGTCTTTCGCACGTTCCGTTAATAGTTGATGATTGATTGGCATTTTCCAAATGGGCATGAGCGTTATCCGTGGTCGGTTGTTGGTTATCGGTGTCGGAGATATAGTTTAGTTGCTGTGTTATTTTTAGGATATGATTATTTTAATTTTTTCAAAAAAATTTTCATTTGATAATTTTTGACCACCGACCGCCGATCGCCAACCAACGGGCAAAAAAAATGCGCAAAAAATCAAAAAATTACCCTTCCATTCCTTCAAAACAACCTGCTGTCATCCCCGTTTTTTTTGCAACAGAAATGTGGGAACGGTTCGGTTTTTACATGACACAAGGCTTGCTCGTTTTATACATGACAAGCCAAGTATTTGGATTTTCAGATACCAAAAGTTATGCCATTTTGGGTGTATTTTCAGCACTCGCTTGGATGATGCCGATTTTTGGCGGATATATTGCGAGCCGTGTTTTAGATTATGAACATGCGGTAACGCTCGGCGGATTTTTGTTGGCGATCGGTTACGCATTGTTATCACTTCCGCATGAAACTTTTTTTTATATCGCGCTCTCCATCATTGCGACCGGCACCGGTTTTTTCAAACCCAGCATTTCGAGCTTTCTCGGCGATTTTTATCAAAAAAATGATCCTCGTCGAGAAAATGGATATACGATTTTTTATATTGGTATTAATCTTGGTATTTTATTATCAACAATCACATCGGGTTATATTGTGCGTTATTTTGGCTGGCATATGCCATTTTTATTTGCCAGCATTGGCATGCTGGTCGGCACAGTGACTTTTGTATTTGGTTTATATTATTTAAAAAATACACATAATTTACACCGTATTACGCCATCAGTCGCTCATAAAAATCCAACCTTAATTGCTGCTGCTTATATTGCTGCCATCCTGTTAACAATTATCTCGTATGAAATCATTGCGCATCGTGGATTTGCAAACGAGCTGATGTTAGGCGGTGGTGGTCTCGCTTTCACCGGTTTAATTATTTATGCTTTTCGATATGATTCGGTAAATCGCAATAAATTATTAGCGTGCATTTTTCTCGCCATGATTTCTATCGTTTTCTGGGCGATTTACATGCAAATGTTTTTCTCACTCAATTTATTTATTGAACGTGCCGTGAATCGTCACCTGTTTCAACTTAAATTACCAACGCCTTTTTTTATCAGTCTAGAATCTATTTTTCTAGTGTTGGTTGGTTTTTATTTTGGGCATCTGTGGCAAACACTGTCAAAGAAAAATAAAAATCCCAGCATTCCTTTCAAATTTGTTGCATCGCTGTTTTCATTATTCATTGCATTTATAATTGTTTACGTGGGAACACGCACTGCAACAACAGGAAAAATCAATATGCTGTTTATTGTATTTGCCTATCTGTTTGTTGCCATTGGTGAATTATTATTATCTCCCATCGGGTTATCGATGGTCACCATTTTAGCGCCAAAAGAATTGGTGGGATTAATGATGGGTGTTTGGTTCGTATCACTCGGCTTGGGTGAAAAATTAGCGGGCGTGATTGCAAGTTATTCCGCCATACCAAAAAAAATTATTTTAGTTTCAAGCATTGATAAAATTTATGGAAACGCCTTTTTTCTATACGCCATGATATCGCTTGTTTTTGCGGTGATTTGTTTGATTTGCGTGCCGTTTCTAAATAGACTGATTAAGCAGTGATGCCAGGCAGAACTTCCATGCCTTGAGTGATGATGCCAGGCAGAACTTCCATGCCTTGTTAACCAATTACAAATTCATCTAAAGATTGCTCAATGCTTTTTAGCAACTCATCCGGAAAATAGTTATTTGACTGCTGATTAAACTGTTTAAGTTGTCTTGATAATGTGCCTTGCGAACGATGAAACAATTTTGCAATGCCAGTCACATTTTTATCTGAATATCGCAGCAAGTAATTTGCTAATAAAATTCTTTGTTTAACGATTTCATTATTTTTTGATGGGCCCAACAATTGAGATTTTTGAATATTTAACTCGCGACATACGATGGACGAGACTTGGTGTTCCGGTAAAAATTTTGAAATGGCGGTCGTTGATATAAAATCATTTTTTTGAAGTTCATACAGCTGATCTTTATTAGATATAATGTCTCCGGTTTCAGAAATATATAATGCCGGTTTCCAACTTTCTCGATCTACGGGATTATTCATAAAGTCGTGATAATCTAAATTTGTTTTATTTTTTATTATTGACAACATAAAATTTATATCCATCCATGTGGGATGATTTTGAGTGACATAATAGCGGTGACTAGACCACAAATAATCGCTTGGTTTATCCACAATATTCGCAGCAACCGGATTAAGATGGATATATCGGCATACATTAACAAGATATTCTTCACTATTAACATGCAATGACCGATATCTTCCTTGAAATAAATGACCAATGCGCTTCTCTTTATGATTCAACCATCTTGCATAGCGGTAATTAATTTTTTGCATTACTAAAGAAAGCGGTGAGTCATGAATATGAATAAGCAAATGTGCATGATTATTCATTAAGCAGTAGGCTATTATTTTGTGATCAAATTTTTCTGCGCTTTGGGATAAAATTTCAAGAAAGCGACAAAAGAAATTATTTTGATAAAAAATGTGTTGTCGATTATTTCCTCGAATCATCACGTGATGAATGCTGTTGGGAATGTGAATACGAGGATGTCTGCCAGTTCTGTCCATAATGAAAAAATAAACTTATTTATTTCATTAGACAATACCGTGTTTTTATAGAAAGGCATGGAAGTTCTGCCTGGCACCGTTTTGTTTGACAATACCGTGTTTTTATAGAAAGGCATGGAAGTTCTGCCTGGCACCGTTTTGTTTTGAAAGGCATGGAAGTTCTGCCTGGCACCGTTTTGTTCTGCCTGGCACCGTTTTGTTTTGAAAGGCATGGAAGTTCTGCCTGGCACCGTTTTCTGGCACCGTTTTCTAACGACAAAGCGATCTGTTGGGATAAAACGACATTGACTCTGTGGCGTGATTAAATTCCACCGCATAGGATGACATCAGCGCATCGCCCAACACCATGTGTTTGCCGTATGATTTGCTAATCATAAAAACATACTTTCCTGGCTTGGATGCGCTGGGAATGATATATGCCGTGGGCTTCATCAACAGCATTTTGTTGCCAGCAAAACGCAATACAATTGCCGGTAATTGATTAATCTGCTTATTCGATAAAGAAAAAGACTTACCATACCAAAACGCCTGCGGCATCGGTAAATGCTGATTCAATACTCGAATTAAAGGATGAAACAAACGCGCAGGAATGATGGTATCTGCAGTACCACTATCCACCTCCACGGGAAAATTAATAACACCCAGCTGATGACCACCAGCAATGCCTAACGCTTCTGGCGTAATAAAAAAATCCAGTTTGTTGAGTATAAGAGGCACTGTAACAGGTATTGTATTTTTTAAACGAGGATCAATGCCGCCCACCACCAGCTCAGCTGTTGATTGCAGCCTGGGACATCCCGCTATCATAAACCGAAGTTTATTTATAACATGCGCATTCAGTAAAGAGTTCATGTAAGTTGTTAATCTATAATGATTTATTGGATTTGATTGTTGCGTCATTCCTAGTATAGGATCAGAATTTAAATTGCCCGACGCTCGTATGATCACGCCAAATGTTTGATGTACGCCAGGTGTTGACGAATTGTAGGGTTCAACCTCAGCTCTGTAAGTACGCGCATGTAAAATGCGGCCTGATCCATATTTCACCGTGAATTTCAAACCCATTGACGCATTCGGTGATATACCGTTTGGTTTATAACAGTTAGGACAAGTAAGCAAATCACCCGGCACCATCAAATTGGTGCTGCCGGTGTCAATTTCACACCAATAAGGACCCTGATGATTCACAAACAATGGCACTAAAAAAACTACCGTTAAACATTCTCTTGCCGGGAATCACATACACACCGGATGCGACTGTCACAGTCGAAACAGTATTGCCTAGCAAAAACAAAGCAAAAAACAAAATAATAAATTTTGCACGTTTCATCAAAATCACCTCTTATTGTAGATGTAAGACGCGATAAATCGCGCTCTACAGCTTTTTTAAAGTCGCCTCGATAAACTGATCCAGCGCGCCATCTAACACCGCTTGTGTATTGGATGTTTCAACGCCAGTGCGCAAATCTTTTACGCGCGATTGATCGAGCACATAAGAGCGAATTTGACTGCCCCAACTGATATCCATTTTGGTTTCTTCAACCGCTGCCTGCGCTTCACGTTTTTTCTGCATCTCCAGTTCGTATAATTTTGCTTTCAGTTGTTTTAAGGCGCTCGCACGATTTTTATGTTGCGAACGATCACTTTGACACTGCACGACAATATTCGTCGGCATGTGTGTCATACGAATCGCAGAATCGGTTTTATTGACATGCTGACCGCCTGCGCCACTCGCACGAAACGTATCTACGCGTACATCCGCCGGATTAATTTCAATTTCAATATCATCATCAATTTCAGGGGAAACAAACACAGAGGCAAAAGATGTGTGACGACGGTTGCCAGAATCAAACGGTGATTTACGTACCAAACGATGCACGCCGGTTTCTGTGCGCAACCAACCAAACGCATAATCGCCTTCATAATAAATCACGGCATTTTTAATACCCGCGACTTCACCCGCAGAAATGGATTCTATCGTTGTTTTAAATCCATGTTGATCGCCGAAACGCAAATACATGCGCAACATCATTTCCGCCCAATCTTGCGCTTCTGTGCCGCCTGATCCCGATTGAATTTCAAGATACGCATTTTTAGAATCCATTTCGCCAGAAAACATGCGTTGAAATTCTAATCGCTCAATTTTGCCGGCGATTTTATCGACATCATTTTTTATTTCTTGAAACAAACCGTCGTCATTTTCTGATTTGGCAATTTCCAATAATTCTTCGGCGTCTAATAAAGGTTGCGAAATATTATCTAACCCATCCACCAGCATTTCTAATTGCGCGCGTTCTTTGCCTAAGGCTTGCGCTTTTTCGGGTTGATTCCAGATGTCTGCGCTCTCTAATTCACGTTGCACTTCGAGTAAACGTATTTTCTTTTCATCGAAGTTAAAGATACCCCCGAAGTGTTTCTGCGCGTGTGCGCAAATCACGAATTTTTTCTATGGTAGGATTTATTTCGATGTTCAAATTTTTTCTCCCGATATTTTTTTGTTTCTTTGATGACAAAATTCCAAGTAGTCTTCAATAGAATCAATAAAGGCTTGCTTTAATCCATGCACAGTCTCAGATTGAAATGTAATAACATCTTTTATATTAATAACTTCGCCAACAAAAATTTCATTTTCATCATCAAATTCTACATGACCAATCTAACCCGCATAATTCAGCACAAATCTATTCCTGCTTTTTTTGGATAGAGTGCCATATTTTAATACTATTTTATACATTCACATCCAACACTGCGCCACATCCCCATCTCCTGAAATACCACGCACATTAGTATCCGTTAAAATTAATGCGCCACAGTGCGTATCACGTGTTTTTTGTATGCCAAAAGGCACAGCCTGAATCTCATAAGAAGAGTCTGTTGCGCTGGTGATTTTTAATCGATAATGCAATCCATCCATCAAATGCACAGCATGGCAATTATGGATAGTCGCATCAACATAACTGCCATTATCGCTAAAATAATTCTCGAGACGCGCGCTCAATTGCATCAATGCAACGATCGCACGATCACGTTCTGCATGCGCTTGATAATCGGTATAAATCGGATAACTGACTGCGATCAAAATGGCGCTGATTGCCAAAGCCAGCATAAGTTCTATTAATGTGAAGCCACGCTGATTTGATAGCACGAACATACTCTACTGAACAGATTGTTCGCATTATCCTCGGAACAATAAATCTACACAATACCGTGTTTTATCACGCAAAAATCACTTGCGATTTTGGATAAGTCAAGTATGATGACACGTTCTTGGGCCGTTAGCTCAGTCGGTAGAGCAGCGGACTTTTAATCCGTTGGTCGACAGTTCAAATCTGTCACGGCCCAATCGAAATTCTTGAAGTTCAATTTTTCTACGGTTTTAATCTATTTTTTTCAAAATTCTCATGGTCTAATTTAGTCAACGGGATAGTTATGTTCGAGTTATTGGATCGCTTAACCGATACCAAAACGTTGCATCATATCTCAATAAACTGAATCATTTTAGTCACACAAAGGATTTAACAGTGCGATTAGTCATAAATTTAGATAATCCGCTTGTGTTTCAGCAGGTCGTTGTACCAATGCCAACAGACGAGGAAATCAGCTGGGAATTGTATGAAAACGCGCGACGACGAACACGCTGTACAAAGCAAAAGGAAATAACCCGGTTTATTGGTCAGTGGAATAATTTAATAGATAGATTTGCTGACATTCTACAAACAGAGATAGAAAAAGATTTATATCACTTTGATGATCCTCCTGATTATTACTCATCTTTAGCTGATCGCTTAAAAAGAGGTATTTCTGAGAGCATTTTAAACCGCAATGATGGTTTACTGCAGCGCCAACAGTCCACTGTTTTTGTCGAATTAAAATCATTTTTGGAATCTATTTGCATTTACTGCATACGCAATCCAGGCACTGCGCGAACTCAAACACTGCTTAATAATTTATATGAAAGACTCAATGTTTGTGGTCCCGGATTATTTACGCATATCATGCAAGGGTTTTATGAGTTATACCAGCCACAAGAGAATCTATGCTACTGGTTGGCTGATTTTCGAGAAATAATACTCAAGGAATGGGCTCGGCAATATTGGGATCAGAATGAAATTGACCCAGTTTTTCATGCGCATGTATATACTGCGTTTTCAAATCATGCCAAAAATAATCAATGGCATCTATTACAAGAAAACAATACGCTAGATGATACATTTGTAACTACGGTTATTCCGTCTTCAAGAAAAGCGCTCGTTTATGCCGAATTTGAACAATACTTTAAGCAAAAATATAAAACGGAAACCATTGATTATCTCAGCGAACGCTTGACGCATTTTATGACCGCACAATTTAATGAGCATGCAATTGAACATACACTCTCTTCAGAAAACAATGATCAGTTTCAACAATTTTTTACAAATGTTTCTCCCGTGCTCGATTCATTTAAATTATCCATGCATTTTTTCTTATCGGATGTCAGCACAGATGATTGTGTAAAATATCGCTTAAAGGGTGGCGCATTGCGTCTAATGAAATATTATATTGCTATCGCCATGCATAATTTAAATATGCTGGATTCAGATCCATTGATCCTATTGAGAGAAATATCTAATCAATCTTCAAATAGCCACACGATCGTGAGCCAACATTTTGTTGATGCTGTTTCATCTGAAAAATGGTTACATGCATTTCGGTGCGCCTTTGATGCCAATGCGCCACAAGAACTGCCGTCTCGATCGCGGCGTCGAATAGAAGGTCCTCAACTTTTTCGTTCAACCACAGCATTTGAAAGACTGTTGCGCTCATTCAATTGTTCACCATCAACAGCTTCCACAGAAGTCCAGTTGGGGCTCATATTATCATCTAATGCTTTTTCTGAATTTATGACAAATATATTGGGAATGAGTCAAACGGTATGTAATTACTTTCGCCACAAATACGAGGCAGTCGAAGAAAAAAAAGTGCCCGCATTTATTTCAACTCAACCCTGACATATCCGGTTTTATTTTTTGATGTTGCGCGACAGGCATTAAAGCGCGAATGTCATGCAATTTTTTTAAATCAATATTCGCATAAGCAATTGCGTTGCCAGGTTGTGTTATTTCTTGAATGACCGTACCCCAAGGTTCAACGATAAGACTATGTCCGTACGTTTTTCTGTCGCCGGCATGCGTACCACCTTGCGCTGCACCAATCACATAACAAAAATTTTCAACAGCGCGACTTCTTAATAATAATTGCCAATGTGCTTGGCCGGTTTTAACGGTGAAAGCAGCGGGAACGGTGATAATTTCAGCGCCTTGATTCAATAACTGCGTATATAACCCCGGAAATCGAATATCGTAACAAACACTCAATCCTAATTTTCCAACGGGCGTATCAACAACCACTGTTTTATTGCCTGGCTCTGTTGTATCAGATTCTCTGTAGCTCTCAGTCTCTGAAATAACAACATCGAATAAATGTATTTTGTCATATCGCGCAACGGCGTTTCCCTGAGAATCATAAACAATACATGCTGCTTTTATTTTATGTTTATCGTCACACGCAATGGGAATCGTTCCGCCAACAATCCATACGTTAGATTTTTTTGCTTGTTTACTCAGAAAATCTTGGATTTTACCGGAGCCATAAGTTTCTTTAACGGCAACAACATCTGTTGGTTTTTCTCCGATAATTGCAAACATTTCGGGAAGCACAACTAACGCTGCGCCATGTGAAGCCGCTTCTTCGATTAAACGCGCGGCGGTTGCCAGATTTTCATCGACAAGAGGGGAAGAGCACATTTGTAGGGATGCGATTTTTGGCATATTTTTAAGTTTTTAAATATAAATTCACTCGTTTCATATGGTTAAAAACCCTGTATTGCATATTCTTGTCATTCTGAAAAAATAGTTTGCAAAAAATATAAAAATAAAGGGTTCATCATGAATACTAAAATTGAATTACCCATCGAAGAAATTAGAAAATGCATTTTAACCTTGCGTGGCGAAAAAGTCATGCTTGATGCGCATCTTGCTATTCTTTATGGCGTAGAAACAAAAGTGCTTATCCAAGCTGTTAAGCACAATTTGGCGCGTTTTCCGCTTGATTTCATGTTTCAGATTACTCCGGAAGAATTTGAAATCTTGAGGTCACAAATTGTGACCTCAAGTTGGGGCGGTCGACGTCATTTACCTTATGTATTTACCGAACAAGGCATTGCGATGCTTTCAAGTGTTTTGCAGCCATGACTTAAGCGCTTATAAAAAACAAAGAATCACTGAACGCAACGTTTCTGCTGGCTATATAGTTTAGAAGCCGAGCGTTAGCGAATGCGAAACGTTAGTCGAAGATGGATTGTTCTACAAGATTTCGCATTTGCTCACGCGCGTCCTGAAGTATCCTCATAAATTTTTTTACAACCGCTTGAATTAATATCGGTGTCGTAAAGATGCGATGGACTCTTTCGTAGAGACGTCGATTTATCGCGTCTCAGATACACGATCATCTCCGGCGTTTATAAATGCTGTGACATGAGAGTGAGTGTTGCTGACTATACGGCGAGGTAATTCTGAGATTTGAGACGCGATAAATCGACGTCTCTACGAAGTTCACGACAATTCAAAATTTATGGGGATACTTCAGAACGCTCGGCTTCTAAACTGTATGATCAGCAAATGCGTCATGCGCAGTGTTTTTCGGATTCATCATTAATGACAAAAAACTGCGGAATCGAGTTAATATATATAAAGTACAATTTATACTCTGGTACACGACAAAAATCAATCTTAAAGCAAAACATTAATACGCATTCCAATCTCACGGAAGCTCGCATGAAGTATTGCGTAGCAATACGTAATGTGAGCGTTTTGCAGAGTGTTAAATTGAAGCACTTTACTGTTTCAATAAAACAATTTTATGTAAACATTGAATCACGATAGGCACTCTCTTAACTTTATCTTAATATATAATTGATATTATATTAACTATAATAAATAATCACAGACATATTTGGAGAAGATAGTGCGACCATCAGATCTACCACCTAATATCGACCAAGCGAAAATTATCGCACAAATGATTATATTCATGGAGCATGAAACAAATCAAAAGCTGGTTATGTTTAAAAATCCACCTGCAATAGGTAATCAATGGATGGGTTTTGGAGATTGTCGACTACTTGGAATAGAAGCCGTAGGTGCATGTCTTGGATTTGCAACCACTCACTCTTACATGGCCACAACAAAAAACACTGCTTGGTGGCTCCAGGTACTGCAAGCCATTAGTCGATGGAATGGTCAAAAAGATTCATTAAATGACACGCCACTGCCAAATAACAATGAAACTTTATACTCATTAATGCGTCGCGCTATCAATTACGTCATATTTCATCTCACAATAGCGCCCATAGAATTAAGTTTTGAATCACGTCAATATAGTCATCTCACTGTTCTCACAAAAGATTTTTTTGAGTGTGAATATGGCACAGCGGAAGATGGCTTCGAAATTGCGTGCAATATGGAAAGCTGCTTAGAACAAATTCTCGGTTCTGATGAATTCCGCGCGCTCTTTAATCAACCCATCGTCATGATCATTCAATCTGCCTCAGAAGCACATGCTTGCACGTTGCGAATTTCAGAACAAAACTGGTATTTTTACGATCCCAATAATACTCAGGGCGAAATACAACACACATTAACCAGTCTTGTTGAAAGCATTAAAAGCACTCTTGGAACTCAGTTAGCAATTAATTTTACAAGCTGGGTAAAAATTGAAGCGCTGGATTCTTTTAAACAATTTTACTTTGAATTACTTACCCGTGATTATTCAAAATTAATGGAAGGCGCGGAAATAATCCAGCAATACGCACCATCCCAGTCATCCCATCTCCCTCAGATTGCAGCGGCACAACCCAATAAAACATTTTCCGACAACCGATTATTGATTAGATTAATTATGCTGCATGATATTACGCCTTGCATTACGCTTAGCAATTTACCCCTAAAAAATCTCCTAAAAGGCATTTGTCATTTAACTTTTATACGTGAAACTCGATTATCAAACATCGTGCAAAATTTTACTTTTTTATGTTACATAGGATTTTATGCATATAATACGCTAGCAATAAGTAATTCCTATGTTCAAAAAAAATTGTGGGGGTGTCTTGGAGCCATGATACTCCTCATAATGTCAATTCCATTATTGGTCTGCGCAGGACTAAAATGCTATGCAGCATGTCATAAAAACTCTATTTTCAGCGAAAAAAATCGTGGAAATAATGAATCCACTCGGTTGTTACCAGAAGAAAATAATACGACTGTCGTAAGAGTTCCTGGCAAATAATGATCCCATAATTAATGCTATCAACATTACATTAAATTGCTTTGCACAAAACAAAGTGTCAACGCGTATTTTAGAGCCTGCCATTGTTGCCGGTGTTTTCTTTTGTTTATCAGCAGGGATACTCGCAATGCTATGGAAAGCAAAACAATCTTATGGATCTATTCAATTCGGTTATGCCAATGAAGGTCAAAGGGGATTGGAAGATAGCTCTCGACCGGGAGTTGCTGCGAACTACGGATTGGACTTTGGACAACCGCACCAAACAGCACAGTAATTGCATCGCATAATTTTTAAACACCCTCAAATCCTCTCAAATGCACGGGATATATGCGTCTCAAGTTTAAGCGAGCACCAAAGCCATTTTGGTTGATCTCTGTCTGATCAAATCAGCTAGCGATGGCATTTCATATTTACCACTGATGTGATCAAAAATAGATTTGGAAATATTAGTACATGTTCCTTAGCAAACTCACAGTCGCCCATGACATTGTTTGTATTTTTTACCCGAACCACAATCGCAAGGATCATTGCGCCCTACTTTGGGTGCCTGTCGTATAAATGGTTTTTGCGATTCTTCATTGTGTGCTTCGCCGTTGCACCCACGGAACCCAAGAAGAAACGCAGAATTGGGTTTGCTTAAAACATTAAGGGGGCATTAATTTTGACCGACATGAGCAAAAAGATAGCATATTATCCAAGCTTACTTTAAAATTCGGTCATATTTTAATCAATCGAGGTGAAAAATATGTCTGGACCAACAACTGGAACTGAAGTTACGCCACTTTTACCTGCTGCGAATCAAGCGGCTGATCAAGCACATCCCCCCTGTCGAAACTGAGGACAATGGGACGATGATAAGGCGTATCGCTGATGTAACAAATTTTAGAGATGCTGCTGTTTTATCGAACATCGTCGGTTTATTTGACACTACGATAGATATTGAAGTGGACACACCAGGAGAAAAATTGGCATTGGCGGCGGCACTGGAAGCGAAGCTGCGAGAAATGAACCCATCATGCTTGTGGCGCATTGCATTAAAGGTTGAAGGATTGCCTACTTATTTGCGTGTATTGACAGTGATAGGAACGATAATAGAAGTAACAATGGCGTGCTCCAATGTATGGGCGTCGACACTTCCTTATCAAGCAAACGACAGCATCGCCAATAAACTCGACCTCCTCACTTTATTCGTTACTTTTATCAGTATGGTACTCGCGATATTTTTAACGAGCATTACGGCCATAATGGGTTATAACAGCTGCATGAATCGTTTTTTCGCTACTTCATTAGCTGGCACCAGCGTTTCAACCTGTTTTAACGACATTCATAACAAGACTCCAGAACACCGAGCGGCGCTCACAATGGTGACGGAGCATTTTATTCGTGTTTTGAGAGATCCATCTACTGTGCCTCAACCGCAAGAAGCAGAAACAGTTTTGCATATTGGAGCACCGCTTTAATTTTTTCTACACTGCCATGACTTAAGCTTTTCAAAAAAGCGCAAAAGCCTTGTCGTCAACAATCAGGCTCACAGTCGCCCATGACATTGTTTGTATTTTTTGCCGGAACCACACTCACAAGGATCGTTACGTCCTACTTTGGGCGCTTGGCGCACAAAGGGTTTTTGTGATTCTTCATTGTGCGCTTCGCCATTGGGTTGTCCGTCCACGGCTAACGCCTGAAATTCTTGATGTGAAAAATGCAATTGCGGCGCACTCAAATCGGATTGATGGCGCGCAATCATTTCAGGTGATGCGACTTCAATTTTTGATAACGTTGAAATAAATGCGTATTTAATATTTTCCAATAATTCCGTAAACATATTAAACGATTCGCGCTTAAATTCTTGCGTTGGATTTTTTTGTGCGTAGCCGCGCAATTGAATACCTTTGCGCATATGATCCATCGCAGACAAATGATCTTTCCAGTGCATATCCAATGTTTGCAGCATGA
>JABDDR010000030.1:6522-16671 GCA_013287505.1 Gammaproteobacteria bacterium | reverse complement strand
GCATCCAGACTCACAAATAAATCAAATACTTGATCGACCGCCCAATCTGGTCTTGCACCATCACGGTCAATTTTATTCACAACCACAATCGGTTTTAAACCCCAAGAAAAAGCCTTTTGTGTCACAAAACGCGTTTGTGGCATCGGGCCATCCACTGCATCAATCAATAACAAGACAGAATCAACCATCGACAAAATACGTTCCACTTCGCCGCCAAAGTCCGCGTGACCCGGGGTGTCTACAATGTTGATATGATAATCATTCCAGCGAATGGCGGTGTTTTTCGCTAAAATGGTGATGCCGCGCTCACGTTCCAAATCATTGGAATCCATCATGCGCTCAGACAAATGCGCACGCTCATCGAATGTGCCCGATTGTTTTAATAAACAATCCACGAGTGTTGTTTTACCATGATCGACGTGCGCGATGATGGCAACGTTTCTTACTTTTTTCTACATTTTTATGTGACAGCATTTTAAAACCTAACCGTATGTAATGCCTACGCGTAATGCGAATGCAATTACGCTAGGGCCAAAAGTCATAAATAGTATAAACTCCGAGGCCAGCAGTTCCCACTGAATAGGTGTTACTGACCCGAAAATTAAGAGGGGAATATACAGTGGTAGCAAGATAATTGCCAGTAATAAACCGGGTCGCGCTAATCCCACGCTCAATGCGCCAACAATGGCACCTTGCATCACTATCACTGGCGTTCCCAGTAATAAACTGATTATCAACAAGTTAATCGCTGAAAAAGACAAATCAAACATTATCGCTAACATAGGCACACATAAAATCATTGGGAAAATAAATAGCAGCCAGTGTTTAAAAATTTTGATGGACATTACCGCGGATAATGATTTTGGCTGTATTAGCAATTGATCGAGTGTGCCATCGGCATAATCTTCTGCGAATAAGTAAGGCAGCGCCAATAAATGTGCGAGCAATACAGCAATCCAAATAATGCCTGCACCCATCAATTGCAGCAAGTGTTTATTGGGAGAAATAGCTAAAGGAAATAAAAAACTCACGAGTAAAAAAAATAAAAGCGGCATGCAATAGCGCAAGGGATTTCGCATGATGAGAAGATAATGATATTTTAATGTGTAGTGAATTATTTTCATAATAAGCACCGTCTTTGAGTGAGTAGTTGCTAGTGATATAGTTTAGAAGCACTTGCGTTAGCAAGCGCGATGATAGCATTACTTCTGTTTTTCTTACTTTCGCACTCACTCACGTGAGCGCTTCTAAAATATATCACCAGTTCACAACTCCAAAATCGATCCATGAATCGGAATTTTTCGATGCGTCGACACCACAATCATGCCACCATTGTTTAAGTGCGTTTGAAATAATATGTCACACTGCGCGATTCCTTGCACATCACAATTGGCAAAGGGTTCGTCCAAAATCCATATTTTAGCGGTGGATAACTGCAAACGCGCCAACGCCACCCGTTGTTTTTGACCTTGCGATAATGTGCCGCACAAATGATTTATATTATTTTTTAACGACCACATTGCTAATGTTTTTTTAAGAGCGTCGTCTGAAAAATGATTATTTCTGTCAGAAAATAAAATATTTTCTTTGACAGTTAATTCAGGCTTGATTGCCAGTGAATGCCCTAAATAAAATAAATGCTGATAGAAATCGGATTGTGTAATGGGTTGATTATTCCAAAGAACATTACCGGATGTCGGTTGTAATAATCCCACAAGGATACGTAATAAGCTTGATTTTCCGACGCCGTTATTGCCAACCACTTGCAGCAATTCACCGGTTGTCACCGTAAAATGAATGTCATGAAAAAGCGTGCGTGACGCGCGAGTGCATTGAATGTTTTTTGCTGAAAGTATCATTGTAAAATCCGTTTTGATGTTCGCACTCGCTGACGCGAGCGCTTCTAAGCTATATCACTGGCGCAAAATACCGGCAAGTGAGTAGCAGAATACACTACACTTGCGTTAGCAAGCGCGATTCACACTTGCGCGAAACATTTTCTTCGCGCAGCATCCGTTAAAAAGAACATCATCCCAAAATAAGCAACAAAAACACTTAAAAAACACACCAATTGCCACGACTCAGGCATTTTTTGCTTCGCCAAAAATAGTCCTGCGGAACCCAGCAATACAGAAAAAATAAATAGCATAAACGTAATTGATGTTCTTTGAAAACCACGATCCGATAATAAATAATGCAAATGATCACGACTCGCAGAAAAGGGCGATCTATTCGTTATCAGTCGGTAAATAATAACAAACAATAAATCATACAATGGATAGGCAAGCACCCACAATATTGTCATCGGACTGTAATGCAGCATCATATTTTTATGCGTAAACGTTACTTGCGATAAATCAACTGCAAACCATGCGATGATAAATCCAACAAACGTGCTACCCGCATCCCCCATAAAAATACTGACGCGCTTATGTTTCGATATGGGCAAATTAAAAACGAGAAACACACATAGTACTGCCATAAAAATCAGCAACAAATACAAGTTAAAAAATTGATGCAGTTGGACGCTCAGTAATGCGAAAAAAAATGCTTGGCCCAAAACAATTAATCCCGCTAAACCATCATGGCCATCAATCATATTAATTGAATTTATAAATCCAAGCACAAAAAAAATAGTAAAAAACAGCGAATAAATACCTAAATTAACATTGCCGAGAAAAAATAAATTACCCAAATGGTTAACAGCAATATGTCCCCACTCAATTAAGAGCAGTGTTGCTAAACATTGCCCCGCCAAGCGAATGCGGGGCGTTAATTCTCGAAAATCATCCATTACGCCGATTAATATCAATATCGAACTGCCTGCTAATAAGCCGCGGTAATTGTGGAGTGAAATATTCAAACACAATAGCGCAAAACAAAAACCAAAAAATATGGAAACACCGCCAATCAACGGGATAACATGGGCATGTGTTTTACGACCGCCGGGTACATCCACTAAACCAATATGCATGGCTACCGGTTTTAATAAATAAATACAACACAGGGTTATAAAAATACCGACAAATACACTTAAGATGAGTGAGGTAATGATGCTCATGCAAAAAAAACAATCCCAGTCAAATGAGGTAAAAGTTCTGGATGAGATCGTCACAACAAGTAAAATCACACGGTTATTGATTTAGAATGCCAGCAAAATCATAATGTTATGATAAAAACCTGTTGTAGTACAACCACACCCAGAAACCAAAGTCTACGCGACTTTTGCGCTCATGTTAACTACTAAACGACCCGGATTGTTCTTTTGTAGGCGTGCAACCGATTTTGCCCCAATTCCCTTCACCTTCGCCAAATCAGCAACGGTTTGAAACGAACCATTCTTTGTACGATAAGCAATAATAGCATCTGCTTTTTTCGGACCAATCCCTTTCAATGTTGCTAATTGTGTTGCATCGGCATGATTAATATCAACCGGTTGCGTGTATTGTGATTTTGAACTGGCATGTGACACCACACGATGCTGCTCTTGCGTCGCAACATGATTTTCTGTATTTTCTTTCGCATACGAAAAAGAAGGCAATAACATAATTGACAATAAACCCGCTAATAATAACTGTTTCATAAAAACTCCTTGAAATAAAAAATAATAACGTGGGTTATTTTAAAGCGTATTTTATTTTCAGCAATACCGTGTTTTTTAGTTTAATTTTTAAAAATCAATTGACTCTTTAAAAAACTATTCTAAGATCATTAAAAATAAATAAATGATGAATGGAAATCTTTATGCGCTCCCTGATAGATAACTCTCTGATGTGGCTTATTGTCGCAAACGATAGCGTTATTAACGATGTACTGCTATACCATGAAAGATCTGTTAAAACTCACTACGTATATTCTCTTTACTATGAACTTAATGAACAATATCTTCGGGCAAATGCAAATGCCCCATCTAAGGTATTGTACATGCCACAGCATAATTGCGTGGGTGAGGAGTATATAAATGAGCTGATTAGTCAGCGTTTCGTGCTTCACGGACTAGACCAGACCATCCGTTTTAATTCTGATACTTTGTTAAATCTAATGATAAAAAAATTAAAGCAATTGTTTCCGATGGAACAATTGTTTCCTATGGAGCAAGAAAGACAAAGCGCTCAATCACATGAGATTGCAACAGCAGGAGGCGATCATCCTGCTGTTACGCAACAATCACTATTAACTGTTGAACAAAGAAAGTCAGTGATCAGTCAGGTTTTAGCTATCAACACCCGCGAACAAACATTTGACTTATTACGTGAATACACACCAATCGATCTTATGCAATTTATAAGAGATTTATGCCGTATAAATAAAAAAATGAGCGCAGAAATTGAAGCCTTACAAGCTAAGCAAATTAATAATGATCTTGAAATCACACGATTATCAGCAGCGGCTACTATTACTGCGCTCAATCACGATACGATTGAAGCGCTTGAGCGCGCCAAAGGAAAAATACATGAACAAAATGCGGTAATACAAGAACAACAAAGTAGAATAACCGAATTAACGGAACGTCTGTCAGCTGCTGCTCGTATTAATGGAGGATTATTTGGCACTTCTCATAACGCTTCTCGTCCGCCAAATTATCAATCGCAACATGGGATGGCACCACCATTACGAAGACAGTAAAGCGCCCGTTTTTTTAATGAATATAAACACGCTCACCCACGCGCACACGATCAAATAAATCAATCATGTCGGTATTTATCATGCGAATACAGCCATGTGAATTCGGTGTGCCAATATTTTTTTCATCATTTGTGCCGTGAATATAAATAAAGCGTGCTTTCGTATCGACGTCACCACCGCAATTAATTCCTGCTTCAATGCCAGAAAGCCATAAAATACGGGATAAGATCCAATCACGCTTGGGAAATTGTTGTGATAATGCCTCATTAAAAATTTCACCGGTTGGGATTCGTGCAGAAAATACTGTAAAAATAGGCATATTGTCACCGATCTTTTCACAGATGATGTGTTCGCCGCGTGGTGTTTGATGGCTGCCGTTTTTTTCGCCAGGACCTTTTAAGGCGGTAGAAATAGGGTATTCTGCGATGGTAATGTTATTCGCATTGTTGAGTTGTAATGTTTGTGAGGGGATGTGAATTAGAATGGTCATGGGATGGGTTTCCTTGGGGCGTGCTCGCTGATGCGAGGGCTTCTAAACTATATTACTAGCGTGTGCGGACTTGAAGATCATACCGCTTGCAGGTTTTTCTGGGCGCGCTCGCTGACGCGAGGGCTTCTAAACTATATCACTGGCGCAAAGGGTTGACAGAGACATGATCTTCATCACTGGCGCAAAGGGTTGACAGAGACATGATCTTCGAGCAAGCACACGCTAGTGATATAGTTTAGAAGCACTCGCGTCAGCGAGCGCGCAAATTAACCCACCCGACGCAACACCTTCTCAAACAATTCCGGATCCTGCGGATCAAATACATTCACCGCCTTCCAACTCCGCAACCACGTCATTTGTCGTTTTGCCAATTGCCGCGTCGCCGCAATCGCCTTTTCTTTCATCGTCTCAAAATCAATTTTACCATCCAAATATTCCCACGCTTGTCGATAACCCACAATGCGCATCGATGGTAAATCTGCATGAATATCAGCACGATTACGCAATGCACGCACCTCATCAATAAATCCCGCATCACACATTTTTTCAAAACGCCTAGCAATATTCTCATGCAACCAAGCACGATTCATCGGCATTAACCCGATAGAAATAACATCATAATCAGACAATAAAGACGATTCCGATTTTTGTTGTAATTCTGAAATCGGTTTTCCCGTCATTAAAAATACTTCTAATGCGCGGGAAATACGCTGTGGATCTTGCGGTTTTATTTTTTCCGCAGCAACGGGATCCATTTTTTTTAAACGCTCATGCATCGCTGCCCAACCGATTTTTTCAGCATCCCGCATTAATTGCGCGCGAATCTCAGCGTTCGCTGTCGGTAAATCTGCTAGCCCAAAAAATAATTTATGAAAATACAACATCGTACCACCCACCAACAATGGTGTGCGATCAAGAGAAATAATATCTTTAATTTCACGCGATGCATCACTGCAAAAATGTCCTGCAGAATAACTATCGGCAGGATCACAGATATTAATTAATCGGTGTGGTGCAATTTTTAATTCATTTTCTGTGGGTTTTGCAGTGCCAATATCCATTGTGCGATACACCAGCGCAGAATCAACGCTAATAATATCGACAGGCAATGCTTGCGTTAATGCGATCGCGAGATCTGTTTTTCCGCAAGCAGTGGGACCCATAATGGCAATGATTTTCTTTTTCATCATCTAGCGAATTTTGTGCCCCGTCGAGGAAGCCACGCAATCATCGCCGTCAAAACTGGTTTTGACAATCGTGCCCGCGTGATTAATTTCAAATACGGTTTCGCAAACAAAGGAAGGGTTATCGCGTTTTACAGCAGCTGGCCGACTCAATGTGTTATTTTCTTGCGGACTCAGACGCGTTGTCATCGTGGGTGAATACACAGGCGGCATAGATTCGCGTTCATTTGAAAAATAGATGTACTGATCATCCCCGTTACTTAACGTATTTACTTCTGCCGGATGCCCCCATCCGCGCACCAATTCCTGCTCAGACCTGCCTTGCCATACATCCACTTTTTTTGCGTAATTTTGCACAGAACCGCAACCCGCTAGTCCTGTCATTGCAGATACGACAAGACCGATTTGAAACACAGTTTTCATTTGCATAAAAAATCCTTTTTTGATGGTAGTTTGCGATGATCATAGCACGTGATAGGATAGGCAAACAATTTTTGCAAAGGAAATTTTCTTATGTCACACGAAGGTTATCACGAACCAATTGAAGAATTATCCGACGAAACACGCGATATGCATCGCGCCATTGAATCCTTGAAAGAAGAGCTTGAAGCGGTCGATTGGTACAATCAACGCGTCGACGCTTGCAAAGACCCTGAGCTGAAAAAAATTCTCGCACACAATCGCGATGAAGAAAAAGAGCATGCGGCAATGACGCTCGAATGGATTCGCAAACACGACCCACGATTTGAAAAAGAATTAAAAGAATATTTATTCACCGGAAAAAGTTTGGGTGAACATGATGACTAATGCATTATCATCCAAGCCCATTGGTATTTTTGACAGCGGTATCGGTGGCTTAACCGTTGCGCATTCGCTCGTCAAATTACTGCCCAATGAAAATATCATTTATTTTGGTGATACGGCTCACCTGCCCTACGGCGATAAATCAGCGGCAGCGATTCAAGCGTATGCCATTAAAATCACGCACATGTTATTACAACAAAACTGTAAATTAATTTTAATTGCGTGTCACACGGCATCGGCTGTGGCTTTTGATTTGGTGAAAGAATATTGCGGAAAACAAGCGACGGTGATGAATGTGATTGATCCTGTTATTAATCATTGTCGCGAATTTTATGCGAAAAAAAACGTTGGATTAATTGGCACTAAAGCCACCATTCAATCGAATATTTATAAAAAAAGAATTGATGAATTAAATAACGGCATTACTTTAAAATCTGCAGCGACATCGATTTTAGCGTCTGCGATTGAAGAAGGTTTTCATCATAAAAAAGTGATTGATACGATTTTAGAAGAATATTTATCAAGAGACACATTAAAAAATATTGATGCCTTAATTTTAGGTTGCACGCATTATCCCGTGATTAAAAAAAATATTTGCGCATACTATGAAAATGCGATTGATATTATCGATCCTTCTGAAATTGTGGCGCATGCTGTGAAAGCACGTTTGACACTGGATAATTCGATTAATAAAAATAAATCGGTGGGCAAAAAACATTTTTATGTGTCGGATTACACGCAATCGTTTGAAGATAATACGAAGTTATTTTTTGATGAAGCGATTACGTTGGAGCATTATCCGATTTGGGATTGATTATATTGGCGCAAGAATGCAAGTTCTTCGTAGAGACGCAATTCATCGCGTCTCAAATATATGCCTGATACTGAAGCATTGTAAAAAATAATGCAATTTCTGCAATATCAAGGATGCTCAGAGATTTGAGACGCGATGAATCGGCGTCTCTTTTTAATGTCATTTTGTTGACCTGAACGCAGATTTTGAATAACAGATGGCGCAATGTGCGCCTCTTTTGCTAAATTTCTAACAGAGATTTCGAAAGGCATGCCTGGCACGGTAAATTAATACAACGCCTCCAAACCATGCGCAGAAACTAAATTTAATAATTTCAAAGATGCGCCAGTTGGATGACGATCACCTTGCTCCCATTTTTTAATCGTTTCAGGTGAAGTATTTAATAATCTCGCAAAAACTGGCTGACTCACATTAATCTTTTCACGAATTTTTTTAATTTCACTTGCCTTTAGTTCTTTTATAACTGGAAAATCAATTGAATATTCTTTCAAGGTCGACTCATCAATTTTTCCCATGTTGTGCAAAATTGTCGCCATTTCAGATATGGCTTCACGCGCAACATCATTCATTGTTTTTTTTATTGGTTTTTGTTTTTTGATACTCATAGCATTCACCCATTATTTTATCTCAATTAACTCATCAGCCAAAATTCGTTTTCGTATTTCAGAATCCGAAGCGCTTAATAATTCTTTGGATAAAATTTTTAATTTTCGCAGTTCTTCATTTCCAATATTATCTTGCTTACTTTTTGGAAACCCTAAAATAAAAATAGCTCGATTGTTGTCGCGAAATGCCAACATCGTTCTAAACCCGCCGCTCTTACCACTACCCTCTCGTGCGACACGTTTTTTTAATAATCCAGCACCAAGATCAGCGTCTATTAAATTACGATTAATCTCATCTACCGCTTTTTTTATCACTGAATCTGAGATGCTTTCACTACTCGCCCACCGAGCAAAAGATCGTAATTTTAATATCATCATGATGGCGTTACTTATATCAGTATAGTACATTGTACCATATCATTCAAGAATTTTTAAATTATAGATACGGTATCACGCTGAATGATTACTGCAATACCGTGTTTTTTTATGAAATTATTTTTTTGATGGGGCGATTAAATTGAAGTATCGTCCGATTTTGGAGGTTAGTGATAAATCTGACTAAAAATTCGCTTTATTTCTGTAGTGTGCTATAATCTTACTGGTAAGATAGAGAGGTAAGCATATGAGTCAAGTAGCAACAACAAAAATGTCATCAAAAGGACAGGTGGTAATTCCAGAAGACATCAGAGATAAAATGGGTCTACACTCCGGCGATCAATTTTTAGTGCTTGCTGAAAAAGACGTGGTTATTTTGAAAATAGTCACGCGTCCCAGCATGAGTGAATATAAAAACCTGATTATCAAAGCTCGAAAATCAGCAAAAGCTGCGGGTCTCACTCAAGAATCTATAAAATCAGCAATAAAGGTTGCTCGCAAAAAGTGATTAAATTAGTTTTGGATACCAATGTATTCATGTCAGGCATATTCTGGTCAGGACATCCTGAACGGATTTTAAATGCTTGGAGTGACGGAAAAATTAAACTCATTGTCTCGCCTGAGATATTGAATGAATATGTTCGCGTTGGAAATACTCTTTCAAAAAAATATCCTGGCGTTGATATCTCACCGTTTATTGATTTAGTCACAATTTATGGTGAATTTGTATCGCCAGCAATATTGAAAGAACCAGTTTCAAGAGATGCAGACGATGATAAATTTATCGCAACTGCACTTGCTGCGAAATGTAAGTTGATTGTCAGTGGTGATAAAGATTTGCTGACAGTTGATGGCTGTTTTGGAATCGAAATGATCAAACCTAATGATTTTGTAAATAAGTATTTGGCTTGAATGAAAATTGAAATTGATCGGCGATTAAAACAGAGTTTTGGACAACTTTTGAAGAAAAAACTTGCAAAAAACTAAATACCCTCTCGTGCGACACGTTTTTTTAATAATCCAGCACCAAGATCAGCGTCTATTAAATTACGATTAATCTCATCTACCGCTTTTTTTATCACTGAATCTGAGATGCTTTCACTACTCGCCCACCGAGCAAAAGATCGTAATTTTAATATCATCATGATGGCGTTACTTATATCAGTATAGTACATTGTACCATATCATTCAAGAATTTTTAAATTATAGATACGGTATCACGCTGAATGATTACTGCAATACCGTGTTTTT
>JABDDR010000030.1:0-6422 GCA_013287505.1 Gammaproteobacteria bacterium | reverse complement strand
TTATATCAGTATAGTACATTGTACCATATCATTCAAGAATTTTTAAATTATAGATACGGTATCACGCTGAATGATTACTGCAATACCGTGTTTTTCCGACGAACCGATTAGACTGAAGCATTAAGTGAGCTAGAGAGGTGATTCCAGAAAACAAGGCACGGAAGGCATGCCTGGCACGATAAAATAAATTAATGAGGGTGGTGTTTTATCCAATCTTTAAGCGCATAATTGATTTTTGTTTGCCATCCAGCGCCTTCAGATTTGAAGTAACTCACCACTTCTTTTGGAAGACGTAATGAAATTGCAATTTTTGTTGGCGCTTTTTGTCGTCCACGTCTTTTCGGCGATTCTTTTTCAACACCATGAACCTTATAAACAGCTCTTTCAAACATGTCATCTGTGAGTTCTGGTAGTTCATCATACTCATCTGATTTGACCAAATGCTTATCGACTTTTTTCAAATTGCTCTTGATATTTTTTTGTTTCGCGCTCATTTGCTTTTCTCATTCTATATGAAAGTAGATGGATTAACATGAAATCGTTTTGATAATAATTTAATTTGGCGCAAATTCAGTTCTCGTTTGCCGTTTAAAATTTCTGATACCACTCCCTGACTCCCAATTTCTGGCAAATCGGATTGTTGTAACTGATGTGTTTCCATTAAGAACTTTAACGCATCAACACCCGTAGATAATGGAATTTTGTAATTCGCTTCTTCATAAGAAGCAATTAAATTACTTAATAGATCAACCAATCCCATTAGCTTGTGTTTTTCATTATCACCAACAATTTCTAATAGCGCATCCAATTCGGAAACGAGCTTTTGGAATTCTTTGGCATTGCGTGGATAAGCCGCGATCGGCGCAATATGATCCCAGTATTTAATTGCTTCTGCTAATTGTCGTCTCATACATTATTTCCAATTATTTTTATCGTATTCTTTGTACGTTAAGATTTGCCTGATATAAATTTTTTTTCTTTGAAAATGAATGACGCTGATTAATCTTAATTTATTGCCGCCAATGTCAAAAACAATCAGGTTCCCCGCTTCATCAATGCTATTAAAGCTCATCTTTAATTCTGCAAAATTGTTAAACTGATTTCTTTTTATCACTCTGTACCACCCGTCCAAAGCGCTCGCTGACTCTGGATGTTTCTTTTTAGCATCCCAGATGCGGCTTTGCGTAATAACGTGCATATTTCTTTATCCATTTTCAATGATTATATATCTCAAAATGAGATATATCAAGAGGAATTAAAGTTACGTGGAGTAAAAATAACATATGAGCACAATGATTCAATACCGTGTTTTCATGGAGGAACGATACGAAATTGTTTCTTGGTGAAGCGATTAAATTGAAGTATTGCCTCTGATTATGGGGCGAGCAATAAAAAAGGTTGCTGAGAATAGGTGGTATGGAGTTGAAAAAGGCACGGAAGGCATGCCTGGCACGGATAACAGACGCACGATATCTAATGCTCAATGAAGCCGCAATACCGTGTTTTTTTTATGAAATTATTTTTTTGATGGGGCGATTAAATTGAAGTATCGTCCGATTTTGGAGGTTGGTGATAAAAAGGTTGTCGAAAATCACGGGCATTAGGTTGAGAAAAACACGGAAGGCATGCCTGATAACTAACGATAAATGCTTTCTTAGGGACAAGTTATCCCGCCAGCTCCAATATTACCTACTGACCAACTGCAAGAATACCAACCATGCCAAAACCCGAAGTAACAGTTAGTTTTAACACCATAAGAAGCACTTTGACATGTACCATTGCCAATATATGTTGGCGTGCCAGAGATACTTTCGAAATTATAGGGACAGCCATTGCCAGCGGGATTATTAACTAAATCCGGATTTATATTCGCCCAATTTTGGTCATTCACACACTGCTGCTGCGGTGTAGGTGTAGGTGGAGGTGGAGGGGAATATGTAAACTGATCATTTGAATTGGCAGTGCTTGTACCACTTGATGTTGTCACCGTCACATTGGTCGTTAACCCTTGTTGTATACCTGTTGGCGATGTTGTGTTGATGGTTGCTCCACTAACAACAGTGAACTGCGCCGCCGGCACCGACACTTCATCAAAATTAACCGCCGTTGCGCCAGCAAGATTCACGCCGGTAATAACCACCGGCGTACCAGCAAGACCAAGGTTTGGAGAGACGTTAGTAACAATAGGAAGCGTGCACGATACTTGACACATAAATATAGCTACGCTGTTACTTGGACTCGAAGTCGAAAAAGTAACTTGGACGGGCGTTCCACCCCCTGGTACGCTGCAATTATTGCCGTTATAGCTATCCGAATAACAAAAGTTAGGAGGTATAGCATAAGTGAGTGAGTTATCTGTCGGCGTTGTTCCTGGTTGGAGGGGAACAGGAGTAGCGCCAATTGTAATACCCGTAACACCTAACAAACCAGAACCACTGACGGTAACAGGAACAGCACCTGCAAATCCTGAAGAAGGAGACGCCGAAAGGACCTGTAGATTATTGTAATATGTGAATTGATCATTTGCGTTAGTAGTGCTCACACCACCCGATGTTTCTACAATCACATCATCCGGATCTCCGACTGGCGTTGGTGTTCCTACCGCTGGTGATGCTACGGTAATTGTCGTTCCATTGTTGGTAACCTTAAAACCGGTTGCTGATATTCCACCAAAACTAACTGCTGTAGCACCTGTAAAACCTGTGCCAGTAATGGTCACTGGGGTACCGCCCATTATTGGACCTGAATTTGGTGAGACTGAGGCGATGGTGGGTTGAGGAGTAGCAATAACGGTAAGCGTGGTGTGACCCGTTAAATTACCACCTGCTGGATTAGCAGTGGTTGCGGTAATCGTATCTATTTCCCCAGGGTTATTACCTGCAATTGCCACACCTGTAGTGGGATCAATGCTTGTAGGTGTAGAGCCAGCACCACTCACTGCTTTTGATGCCCAGGTGATCGTCGGTGGCGACGCTGTTGAACAAGGTACAGAGGCGCCCGGTGGTGTATTTGAATAAACACATTGCACCGAAAATTGCACTGGCTGTCCTGCCGTTATGCTTGAATTCGATGGTGAAATAGCAATGCCCGTTAATGAATTACTCACTGAAAATGTTGTCGATCCATGAACGCTGGTGGGATTATTAGGATTGTTGTCTGTTGCCCTCACTTTAACGGATACTGACGCTCCTGGAGCTATGGAGCTTTGACCTGGTGTAAAAGTGGTGGGGTTTGTAGTTGAGCTGCTGAGAGCACCGCCTGTAGGATCAGTTACGATCGACCAACTTAATGTGGAGGGGCAAGAAGTCGCTGGTCCACCTGCATATGTGCATGTTGCAGTAAGCGTTTCATTGCCGTTTGTCAATATGCTTGGACTTGATGCTGCAACACTAATCGACTGCACAAAATTTGTAACATTGATTGGCGCATTATTTGAATTAACAACCGTTCCTTGAGGAGAAGTGAATGATGCAGCGATGGTGCCACTAACGGTGCCGTCAGGCCCTGGTTCTGGTATCGTCGTAGAACCACCGGTTACAGATACATAAGTGTTGGGTGGAGTACCGCCAGACGTAAATGTTACTGGCATTGACGAAGCCGTCCCCGTTTGTTGAGAACTCCATGTTGCCGTATTAGAAATATTAGGGGTGTCACCATCGGAATAATAGGCGGTTGCTGTAAATTTTTTGGCTTGACCGATGTTTATCGTGGTAGTTGTTGTAGGGGGGTTAGAAGGATTTAATCGCTGTACCGCTATTGAGTTTAATTCTGTCAGTGTTGCTGAAACGGGAACCAGCGCCGCTTGAGTGCAATCAGCAGGACGATTCGTCATGCACACACCTGCCTGTAGTTGTGTGCTTACCGCTGTCGGTGCCCCATTGCTCGTCACAGCCACAGAAAAACTGCAAGACGCGCTCGGTCCTAAAGGCGATCCATTCGATCCACAAGTGCCATTACTATATGTGATGGTCAAGTCATTATTTGGTACTGAGGGGGACAGACTTGGCACTGTAATGCTCAAATCATGCGGATTATTTGGATCTGTGTTTTGAACTGTATATGTAACAGTCTGTTGGGTGCCAGGATTGTTAGGAACCTGGAAAGTAAGCGAAGCTGGATTCGGTTTTACCGTAAAAGCCGACTGGCTCGATGATGAACGCAATGACGTGGACGCCGCTGATAACGATTTAGGTGCCGCTTGAGCAATCACGATTCCAAGACACGCTATAAGAAGCAGTAAGGCGGAAACGATGGTAGCGAAAACCCATTTTTTCATAATAAGCACCTATCTCTTAAAAAGTTTTTACACAACGCACGTAGGCGGAATTATCCAACCCAATCGCTGCTACATTAACCCCCGTCGATGAATTAAAATTATTTTTGCTCATCGATAATACTTTATTTTTTTTCGCACTATACGCGTCAGCGCTCCAGTAACTATGTAAGCGACCGATATTTAAATTTGCACCTGCTGCAATTAATAACGCTTGGTTGGCTTTTATCAATCCCAGCTCTGCCATCGTCGGCAATCTCCAAGGTGATTGACAGGATGCTGTTGCTTCTTTCAAAGCTACTGAAGTGGCATAGCTATCCGCCGCTTGAATTAATTCACCCTTTTGCCCTGATTTTAAATGCGGGCAATTTTTACCTAGGCAAAACACATAGCCGTTGTCTGCTTTATAAAAGCTACCCACAACTGCTTTTGATTCCAGCGTGAATGGTTTGCTTTGAACGATTTTTCCTTCAGCATTTGCCGTGGTGGCTTTTGCTGTGATTTTTACGATTCCAGGCGCCAGTGCTGTTACCAATCCATCATTGGTAATACTGACGATTGATTTGGGTGTTGCACTCCATGCAAGTAATGTGTTCACCGGATGCGGATTGCCGCCGTTAAACTGACCTGTAGCTACCAACTTCATCTGATCACCCAAAAGCACTGCGGTTGTTTTTTTAGATGCCGAAGGCGTTAGCGGCGACGGCGCAATCGAAATAGACTGTAATGCACCCGCTGATTTTAATATGTCCGTTTTACTATCCAAGACCGGCGTAGCTGAATAGGAATGCCTGCAATCATCGACAGACAAACAAAATTTAACTTCAGGTATTATTTTTATTGTTGATAATAAATTTTTTGTCGCGACTGGTGCTGTGGTTGATCTTTGCGACTTGACAACATAAGTATGCGTCCGTCTGATGTGTTTTTTAGGGCTGGCTTGTAATAACACGTGAAAGGTGCACGCTTCATTGAATTTCAATACACCGTTGCAATCACTTTTAATGCTGGCTTTTACGTTTGAAGGAGGCTGGTTTTCTAACAGAACTTTTGTGATTTTTATCGGACTTTTATGTTCACTATTTGTAACAGTATATTTAATATCGTAATTCTTGCCGAGCGGTAAAGTAATCGTCGAGGGATCATTGGTTGTGATTGAAGGTTCATTAGTTGAAGCTGCATTCGCAGTCACTATCCATGCAAAGCAGCACACGAATGATGCAATTATTGCTGTAGATAAACCCCGCTTCTTCATAAACATACCACCTTAGTTAAAAGAGGTTGTTAACGAAATCAAGACCGATTGTGCTGTCAAATTACCAGTGGCTAAACTGCCTGCTGGTATGGGATGAGTAGCTCCGCTTCTTACTTCGCTTCCCGCTCCTAAATTCGCACTTCCAAGACTAAAGTAATTATAGCTCAAAGCGAGACTATACGCTATGTTGTAGTAGTTATTGACAGCGAACTGATACTGTACACCAAGCCCCAATTGATAGGCCAGCGAACTTAACGTACCGTTATTAAAGTTTACCTGCTGATCCGCGGGGCCCGCGGTAGGCGCTTCTTTATAATCATCCAAGGTGTTCCACGCTTCACCAATGCCCGCAACGATAAACGGTTGCCAAGGAGAAACGGTGAGCACAAATCGAGACTCAAACATGGCTGCTAAACTATGCGCAGAAAATTGATAATTGACCAATGTGGGCGAAGGTGTTTGCTCCAATCCTTTCAAATCACCCAAATCGAGATAATATCCAGAAACGCCCAACACAATTTTTGCACGCGATCTTCCATCAGAAGTCAACGGATGAAACGCATATCCAAGACCAATACCACCTAACGGATTGTATGTTGAACGCACGTTCGCAGCGTAGATGTTGGTGATACCAAAAAGACCCGGGGTAACAACAATCGTTGCACTGTTACGCAATGTGGTTGTGAGCACACCACCCATCAAATAAAAATCAAAATGCCGCTGACTCCGCGGCGGAAATTCATACGACCGCACATTAAAATACGTATTCACGCGTTTTGCAAAAGCAAATGTCGATTCCGCTTGCGCTTGTGAAAATAATGAGAAAGAGAAAAGTGTTGAAACAAAGACGAGAGAAATGATTTTCAAAAAAAATCCTCCTGGAGACTCATCGAT
>JABDDR010000029.1 GCA_013287505.1 Gammaproteobacteria bacterium | reverse complement strand
CTGCAGGATCGTTCACACAACCTGCACTTTTAATCGCACTGTTGAATCAGATAATTTGAACCACTGATCAAATTATGTTAAAAAGCTCTATTCATTTCAAAGATTCCCGGAGTGTGTTGAATGACAGAAATTTCTAGTATCGAAAGCGAAGCTGCCCTCGAAGACAAATCGTTGTGTGCAGGATTGATTTCCGAAGAATTGCAGCAGCAATTGCGCAAAGTGTACAACATTGCGCATTGGAGCGCTGGATACTTTGATATTGGAAATAAAGGCAATATTGTCGCGTTACCTAACAAAGCGCGTCGTGATATTGCAATTGACATGGATGAATTGCTAGAGACAATTTATCAATCGGGATTAACTGCGCCTGTTTTAATTCGCTTTACCGATATTCTCAAACAACGCTTTGAAGAATTATTTGATTCATTTACAAAGGCGATTACCGATTTTAATTACAAAGGCAAATTCACCGCAGTTTATCCCATTAAAGTGAATCAGCAGCGCCGCGTTGTACATGAAATTGTAAAACATGGTAAAGATCGCATTGGATTAGAAGCGGGTAGCAAACCCGAATTACTCGCCGTGCTTGCACATCCCACGGGTAATTCTTCAGTGATTATTTGCAATGGTTATAAAGACCGTGAATATATTCGTCTTGCATTAATCGGCCAAGCATTAGGTCATCAGGTCTACATTATTCTCGAAAAATTATCCGAAGTGTCACTGGTTTTGGATGAAGCGAAAAAAATGAATTTAACGCCGAAGCTGGGTGTACGTGTTCGTTTAACCACAACCGGTACGGGCAAATGGCAAGATACTGGCGGTGAAAAATCAAAATTTGGCTTTTCCGCCAATTACTTATTAAAAATTATAGAAAAATTACAAGATGCGGGCTGCATTGATTGCCTGCAAATTATGCATTTTCACTTAGGTTCGCAAATTGCCAATATTGGTGATATTCAACGTGCGTTGCGTGAATGTGCGCGTTATTACACAGAATTACGTTTAATGGGCATTCCGATTCATACGGTGGATGTCGGTGGTGGATTGGGCGTGGATTATGAAGGCACGCATTCTCGCTCAGATTGCTCTGTAAATTACAGCATCCAAGAGTATGCGAATAATATTGTTTACACGATTGGTGAATTTTGTAACGAACGCAATATTCCGCATCCCAATATTATTACAGAATCAGGTCGTGCGATGACCGCGCATCACGCGGTGTTGGTAGTGAATATTATCGATATTGAAAGTGCAATGGTGCATGACATAATCGATCCTGTGCCGGCCGATGCGCCAAAAACGATTCAAGATTTATGGTATGGTTTGCAACACGTCAACGAATATTCCGCGCTTGAAAATTATCATGACGCGTGTCACTTGATGAGTGAAGTGCACAGTCAATATATTTACGGCCTTGTGAATTTAAAGCAACGCGCACAAGCTGAACAAATTTATTTAATGACCTGCACCAAGGTGCGCGAATTATTAAAACATTCTGTGCGCGCGCATCGTGAAGCGATTGATGAACTCAATGAAAAATTGGCCGATAAAGTATTTGGTAATTTTTCATTATTTCAATCACTGCCGGATTCGTGGGCGATTAATCAAATTTTCCCAATTATTCCTGTCAACGGATTAACAACAAAACCGAATTGTCGCGGTGTATTGCAAGATATTACCTGTGATTCTGATGGTAAAGTCGATGGGTATGTGGACAGTCAAGGTGTTGAATCCACTTTACCGCTCGTGCCATTTAATCCACAAAAACCCTATTATTTAGGCATTTTTTTGGTGGGTGCGTATCAAGAAATTTTAGGTGATATGCATAATTTATTTGGTGATACGAATTCAGTGCATGTGGAAGTAACCGAAAATGGGGGTTATCAACTCGTGCAGCCCGTTGAAGGTGATACAGTTACCGATGTACTAAAATACGTGCATTTTGATGCATCAGAATTATTGCAATCCTATCGCAGTCAAATGGCCGCAGCGAATTTGTCACCGCAAGAGCGACAAATGTATCTCGAAGAGTTGCGTAATGGATTGCAAGGCTATACGTATCTTGAGGACTGATTCGTAGAGACGCGATTCATCGCGTCTCAAATCTCAGAATTACCTCGCCCTATAGTCAGTAACACTCACTCTAATGTCACTGCATTTATAAACACCAGAGATGATCATGTATCTGAGACGCGATAAATCGACGTCTCTACGAAAGACTGAATCGCGTCTTTACAACAATGATATTAATTCAAGTGGTTATAAAAAGAGTTATGAGTTAAATAGTTGGTTTAAACACGTAGGGTGTAAATGGAATATCATTAGATTTATTTAACGGCTCTGATTTTATCATTGCTCTATGTGCAGAGGTTGTTGGCCAAACATGCCGCAACAGTTGCAATAATTCATCATGTGTGATGATATTGCGTTTTTTCAATGTTCTTAGCACTATTTCAAGCGTATGATGCATACCTTCTGATCGCAGTCCTTGAAAAATAAAATATCTACCGCTGAGTGGTGTCGTCAGAATATCCGTTATTTGCCCGTTATCATTTTCATCATTTTCTGACTCGCTTTCAAACTGCAGAAGCCTAGAAAAAAAAGAAGGGTCATCCACTTTAATCTGCGCAGCCAGTTCTCTTAGGGTAGTGTGAATATCAACGAGTCCTGGAATATGAAGCTGATTATTTTGAATCTCCAGCTGTTTTTGTGCTGGAATGATGCTCAAATCTTTTGAAATAGCAGCGCGTATTGTGCTTAATGTTTTGTTTTTCGACGGGATCGTGATGAGCGACAATCGAGACAAATCATCAGAAATACGAACACATGGGTAATGCGGATGAGCCAAGGTGAAAACTTGAGACGGAACTGATGAAAAAGGCGCTAACCTCGTTTTAAATAGTCGCAAGACATTTCTCCTTATTTTTGATTACAAAACGCCACACACTGCCTATTCATAATCACCTCACCACCACAGTTGGTAAAGCATTCACGATACGTTGTTGCGCAACCGCAATGGCTCGAACATCCCGAATAATCCGCAAAATCACTGATACTTTCATTGATGGGTTGATTAGCGGCATTTTGTTGTTGCACGTAACTTAAATATTGTGGCATCGCAATTAAGTTTGCATTGGTTTCACAGGATTGCAAATTTGTCTGACATTGACTGCGACAAAATGAACGATCTGTTAAACAACGATTCGCGCATCTACGCCCGCGATGCGAGTGGGGTGGTATATAGCTATAACTTGTTTGATACATTGGACCGCAGCCGGATAGTGTTAATATGCCACAAAATAGGAAAAAAAATATAAATACTTTCTTATGAATTAACATGATATTGCTCCAAATATTTCTTTACAAGATTGAAATACCGTTTTTTTTTGCAGCACTTATTAATGCCTTGTCAAATGTTGCCAGGGCGATATTTTCACGAATCGCAATTTCCAAATAAGCAGCATCATAAGTGGTTAAGCCTTCCGTTTTTGCGAGCGTATAAATACTTCCCATGGCTTTCGATGATGTTTCGTGATCAATAATGATCGGTAATTCAGCTAAAAATTCTTTAAACTCGGCTACTTCAAGCGCAGTTATTTTTTTTTGACGCTCTGCCAAGCACAAAACATTCGCAACTTCTAATGTCCAAATGGTGGGAACTTTTGCGTGTTTTTCTTGAAGCGTGGAAAGTATTGCATCGGCTTTTTCGGACATGGTGTCGTCACGCAAAATCCACGCCATGGTTACTGAACAATCCAAAACAATATGCGTTATAACATTCATCGACGACCACTCTTTTTTAAGTCATCCACTTCTTTGAGCGTCATTTTAACGCCACGTTTTGCGATTTTTTTTCGGAGTCTCATAATGCCGGCAATAGCATCCGACGCAACAGATGCAGGTTTATGTGAAGCAGGAATAAGTAGTGCAACGATGCGACCATGTTTGGTAATCGCAAAAGATTCGCCGTTATTAACCTGTGTTAACAATTGAGATAAATGTGTTTTTGCATCAAATGCACCAATTTCACGCATCAATAACCTCGCTATTTTAAACCAGATAGACTAGTTTAATCTATTCTGAGGGTTATTTCAATCGCAATGCCGCATCTAATCGAATGGTTTCGCCATTCAAATAATTATTTTCAATAATATGCGCACACAATTTTGCGAAATTCTTCGGATCGCCCAATTTTTTCGGAAAAGGAATATCAGCGGCCAATGCAGTTTGCGCATCACTCGGCAAGCTCGCCATCATCGGTGTTTGCATGACGCCAGGTGCAATCGTCATCACACGAATTCCAAAACGACTCAATTCGCGTGCAGCAGGTAATGTCATTGCAACAACACCGCCTTTTGAAGCACTATACGCCACTTGTCCAATTTGCCCTTCAAATGCAGCAATGGAAGCGGTATTAATAATGACGCCGCGTTCACCATCACCATCAAGCGTATTTTGTAATGACATTTTTTCGGCGCATAATCGCATCACATTAAATGTGCCGATTAAATTGATGTGGATAATGCGAGAAAAATCGTCTAATGGCATCGCACCTTGTTTGCCAACCAATCGTGCGCCATGCACGATACCCGCGCAATTGATTACCGCGTGAATTTCAGTGCATTGCGAAAGCACTTGTTTTACAGCGTTTTCAGATGTCACATCGCATTCAAATGCGATGCCGTTTATTTCGGACGCGATTTTTTTAACCGCCGCAATATTCATATCCAGTAATAGTGTTTTTGCGCCACGTTGTGACAATTCACGCGCGGTTGCAGCGCCTAAGCCGGAAGCTGCGCCGGTAATGAGAATAGTTTTGTTTTTGATTTCCATGTTAAGTTATCCGTTTTTGGCGCTGATCTTTGAGAAAGTACATGCTAGTGATATAGTTTAGAAGCACTTGCGTTAGCAAGCGCGATGAGAGCATCACTGATGTTCTTCTTAATGCGCACTCGCTAACGCGAGCGCTTCTAACCTATATCACTGGCTCAAACTATCTCACTAGCCCTTACTGAACCAATGCATCGCACCAATTGCTCACAAATCTCCACAACCGTTTCTTCCCTCAAATACGGATGAAACGGCAAGCTTAATACGCGTTTTGCCGCGCGCTCCGTGATTGGAAAAGACAAATTTTCTTGCTCTGCCATTTGCGCAACGATCGGCTGTTGATGCAAACCAACCGGATAATGCACCGCTGTGGGAATACCTGCTTCGGATAATTGGCGCTGCACTGCTTCACGTTGATCAACCTGTACAGTATATTGCGCATATACACTGTAATTATGAGATGCAATCACGGGCGGCTCTAAAAAATCCGGTAAATGCGCGCGATAAAAATCAGCCACACTTTGACGAGATTTTATTTCCGCATCAAAAATCGCCAATTTCTCGAGTAAAACAGCTGCTTGAATGGTATCCATACGTCCGTTCATACCGATGGCTACATGATTGTAACGATTTTTTTGTCCATGATTCATGATCAAACGCATTTTATGCGCTAATTCATCGTCATTGGTAAAACAAGCGCCGCTATCACCATAACCACCCAATGGTTTTGAAGGGAAAAAACTCGTGCAGGCAATCTCACTCAATGCGCATGATTTTTTGCCTTTGTAAGTGGCGCCCAAACTTTGCGCCGCATCTTCAATCATAGGGATATTGTGCTGTTTTGCAATCGCATTGATGGCGTCCATATCAGCACATTGGCCGTATAAACTGACCGGAATAATGGCTTTTGTGCGATCAGTAATCGCATCGATGAGTTGATTAGGATCTAGCAAATAAGTGCTAGGATCAATATCGACATAAACGGGTTTTGCACCCATAAGATAAATCACTTCAGCGGTTGCAAAAAAACTAAATGGCGTCGTGATGACTTCATCACCCGGTTTAATGTCTAACGCCATGAGCGCAATATGCAATGCTGTTGTGCCGCTTGACATAGAAATGCAGTGCTTCGCACCCACATAATCTGCTAATCGACTTTCTAATAATTCTACTTCCGGACCAAATAAAAATTGTCCATGATTTAAAACGCGCGCAATGGCCGCATCGATCTGCGTTTTGTGCTGTTGATACTGAGTTTGCAAGTCAATAAATTGCATATAAATTCCTGTTGTTTTCATTTATTATGAAGCATGCACTTAATGAGGTTTTGTATGCAGCTATCCACAATCACTGCCGTTTCACCACTAGATGGACGTTACGGCGCTAAAACTGAAAAATGCCAATCAATTGTAAGTGAATATGGTCTCATTTTCTACAGATTATACGTCGAAATCCAATGGCTCATGGCGCTTTCTGATAATACGCAAATAGGTGAGTTAACACCTTTGTCGTCGGATGAGCAATTATTTTTACAGCAACTCACCTCTTCGTTCGATGAAAAAGAGGCGTTGCGCATTAAGCAAATTGAAGCGACAACCAATCATGATGTGAAAGCAGTAGAATATTATTTGCGTGAAAAACTAGAAGCGCATGCCACTTTAAAACGATTATCGTCTTTTATTCACTTTGCATGTACATCTGAAGATATTAATAATTTGGCGTATGCGTTAATGGTTAAGCAATCACGCGATGATTTACTGTTACCGCCATTACAAGAAATGATAAAGCAGCTTGATGTATTTGCAGCAAATACAGCTAGCATGCCGATGTTATCTCGCACCCATGGACAAGCGGCAACGCCAACGACACTGGGAAAAGAATTTAAAAATTTTTCGGTGAGATTAAAAACCCACATGAATTATTTTATGAAAATTCCGATTACCGGAAAATGTAATGGTGCTGTAGGTAATTATAATGCGCACATCGTAGCCTATCCTGATGTGAATTGGCTCAACTTATCGCAACAGTTTGTGGAGTCATTAGGATTGCAATGGAATGCTTATACAACGCAAATTGAGCCCCATGATTTTTTAGCACAATATTTAAATGCATTAAATGTCTGTCACACAATTCTAATCGATTGTTGTCGTGATTTATGGGGATATATTGCGTTGAATTATTTTTCACAAAAAAAATCAGACGGTGAAATCGGTTCGTCGACGATGCCCCATAAAATTAACCCAATCGATTTTGAAAATGCAGAGGGTAATTTAGGATTGTGTATTGCATTGGCAACCCATTTATCGCAAAAACTACCCATTTCTCGCTGGCAACGTGATTTAACTGATTCCACTGTTTTACGTAATGTGGGCAGTGTTTTTGGATATGCGGTTATTGCCTATCAATCATTTTTAAAAGGACTTAGTAAATTAATTCCAAATCCGGATGTGTTAAAAAATGAATTGGATCAGCATTGGGAAATTTTAGCAGAACCGATTCAAATGGTGATGCGTCGCTATGGTATTGATGACGCTTATGAACAATTAAAAAAAATAACGCGCGGCGAAACCATCACGCAAAAACAATTGATGGATTTTATTGAAACACTTAAAATTCCAGATAATGCAAAAAAAGAATTGAAATTATTAACCCCCAGTAGTTATGTGGGGTTGGCTGTTAGGTTGGCGAAATCGTAGAGACGCCGATTCATCGCGTCTCAAATCTACGACCTACTTCACGGTTGTTCATATATCTGAGACGCGATGAATCGGCGTCTCTACAAAGCAAGGAATGCATCCATGTCACTCGGCAATTGGCTCGTTCAAAAACTCAGTCATTATCTATTAAAAAATATTTCACCTTCACACAGTTATCTGTGTGACTTTTCGCGTGTGTGTCATGAAGTGCGATCTGCTGATGTACTATTGATTGAAGGACGCAATCGTGTGAGTCATATTGTGCAACACATCACGCAGAGTCCTTGGAGTCATGCGGCGTTATACATTGGACGAATTCATGATATCGATGATCCAAAACTGCGTGAAAGTGTGCAACAACATTATCAAGGTTTACCATCCGATCAATTGTTGGTGGAAACGATGATTGGTGAAGGTACGATTATTGTGCCTATTACCAAGTATAAAAATGAGCACATTCGTGTTTGCCGCCCCACGGGTTTATCACATTTGGATGCGCAAAAAGTCATTGCTTACGCAGTCAATAGTATTGGTCGGGAATACAATATTCGACATTTTGTCGATTTGGGTCGTTTTATTTTATCCAGCAAATTAATTCCGCGTCGTTGGAATTCCAGTTTATTTAAAAAAAATGCGGGAAAAGCGGAGCAAGATATTTGCTCAGTGATGATTGCCAAAGCATTTTCATCGATTAAATTTCCTATCTTGCCGTTGATTCGCGAAAATAATCATCAGCATTTGGAAATGATTACGCGTAATCCCAAATTATATTCACCCAGTGATTTTGATTATTCGCCGTATTTTGACATTATCAAATATCCGATGATGCCTGTCGCGGGTTACAGTATTTATCGGAATTTACCGTGGCAAGAAGAATTGATGAGTAATGATGACCAGGGATTGGTGCAAAAAACGGATGAAGATAAAGATTAATTTTCTCTTGGAGTGAAATAATGACAAGGCTAATAAATTCACATGCGACTCAGTTTGAAGATGTGGATGAGTATTCTATAGCTGAGATGCTGGAAAACGCGCGCATCACTCATTTTAGCGTTCCATCGAGCGGACGAAGTGAGCAAGTTAATGTGACAATTTTTATTGGCCAAATAAATACATATCTTCCAACAAATTGTATTTTTACACTCATTCAAGAAATTCTTTGCGGGTTGCATCACAAAGATAACAAAATACCAGCACTTATAAAAAATAAGTCTCGGGAACAAATTGCTTTTTCTGATGTCCGAGCCGATGAGGCTGATAAGATTTTAGCGTTGGATAGGCGAATTTATGTGGGTAACTACTTAAATGGTGACGGTATTGTTTATATTGCAGATAATACAGAGGAAGGCAAAAGCCATTTGCAGTATTTAATTGATCATGGTAATCCGTATGGTGGGCCACGTAATGCAATGAGGTTTGAGAAGGCAGAGTCGGTTAGGAATATTGACCACTGTCAAGTTACAGAACCTAGGCGCTCATCATTTTTTCAGAGGTTTCAACATCCTTCTGCCAGTGCGGCGGCGGGACAACAACACACACTATTTATTCCATTTATTCGATAAGTTCTTTCTTAATGTGATTCAAAAGCTGTCATTTCTCGTGTTAAATGTGCGAAATCCGATGGCGTTATTTTTTCATCAGGCAATGATTTCATTGTTGCATCCGTAAATCGATATAATCCCGAATTGTGAAATTGCATAATATTTTGATTCGTGATCAATGCAAAATACGCATAGTTTCCTGCAATGACAAATTTCGGCTGTTTTTTCGAGAAAAAATCATCGCCCACAGAATAATCACTGATGGGATTTGTCACGCCCAATGCATGTTTTAGCAACGTGGGCGCCAAATCAAAATGAGTTGTGGTGTCGTGAAAAACGGCAGGTTTTCGATTAGGCCACGCAATAATCATCGGCGTGCGCATTTGATATTTTGAAAATCCGCTCGCATGTTCCCAATAATTGTTGTGATCATCATTAAATTCTTGACCATGATCTGCAGTAATAATGATAACGGTATTGTGTGATAAATCATCTGCTTTTACGGTCGCTAACACTTTTTCAATCAATTGATCGTCTGCAAACACCGCATTTTTATATAAATTATAAATCGGTGTGCGATTGGTTTTGTTGTCCACATCAAAATAATTTAATGATTGCGTGGGATAAAAAGGATGATGGATAGGCAATGAATTATAAGCGTGCGGCGCATCATAAAACATAAATCCAAAAAAGGGTTTGTGATTTTCCGCCGCTTGATTTAAAAAACCCTGCATTTCCTGCGTTATTTTTATATCGCGATCGAGCGATGTTTTACCAGGTGTCATCACTTGCAAATGGCTTACCGTAGCAAAGACTGTTTTTTGAAACGGTGGCGACAAAAGCGGGGCGCTCGCATAAATACCCAGCTGATAATGATTGGCTTGAAAAGCACGAATCACAATTGAACCTGTACGATGTGTAAAAGCCGAATTCCAGTACGTTGTTGGAATACCATAAAACAAAGAAAAAATACCAGGACGCGTGCAATCACCGCCACTGCTATTATCTAAAAATTGATCCGCGGTTTGTGCAAAATGATAAGTATTTGGCATATTCACAGGATTTATCATGTCATAGCGTAACGTATCAACCACAATTAACAATACATTCAAAGGATGTTGCGGTAAATGATACTGCAGTGGATGCAATGGGTAATCTAATTTTTTGTCTTTCGCTAACAACAGTCGTAATTCTTCTTGCGGTGAATTTTTGGGTAAAATAGGAATCCGCATTTTTTGCAACACATTGACCCATGAAAAATCATAAAAATACGGTATTTTTATCGTGTATTGCAAAAAACGCATATCATCTTGTCGACTCAAAAAAACAAATAATGATTGCGCAATAATATAAATGCAGATAAAAAATCCCAACCAGCGCTTGACATTAAAATAACTGCGGTATTTTTTAGCGATCAAAACCACGCCACTGCCCATCAACACAAATAAAATAACGGCCATGGCAATCCAAATATGCATCGCACGACTCATTTCAAAAACTTGCGAGCCACCTTTGGTAAAATACATGCCCAGCATACTGCTATTCACAAAGTCACGCCAAAAAGAAAATATTTTTGCGTTCATAAAATTGAAAAATAGCGCGCCGGTTACAGGCACGATGGATATCATTATTTTTAATTTATCTTCGCTGCTGAATAAAAAAATCGGTAATAAAATAACGCTTAATAAACAGGAGAATAAAAAATTTTGTGCGATATAACTCAATGTATAAAAACCAACGGTTAAAACAGCGTGCGGTGTTGGGTCGGTGAAAACAGTTGGCAGCTGAGTGATACAAAGAATCAGTGTATTTAAAAATGTGAGTGTGAATATCCAAGCGCGATTTTTCATGGGGTTCCCTAACGGTAAAGCTGAGTGCAATTTACAAGTAATTGCTTTCTTTTTCAATCACCGAGGTACCAACTTACGGAATAATAGTCTGAGGTAGGTGGAATAAAAAATGAGAGACAGGCATTAGCGTAATGCCTGCTTCAACACCTTGCCGAATACCTTTGTTCAAAATCAAGCCGTGTTTAAATTGTTTCAGTGTTTTTAAATCATTCGGACGAATTTGATTGGTCCATTTTACTTCAATCGCATTTATTCTTTGATGGAATGGCCAAATAAGATCAATTTCACCCTGTCCTTTAAAATAAAACACTTTGCCATAGCGATGACAGTGGCTTGCCACGCAAGCTTCCGCCATGACAGATTCAGATTCAAGATGATTGGAATAGCCTTCTTTTTGTAACCAATTCAAAATGGTTCTATAAATAAAAGGATCAAAAAAATGAAATTTGCGATCTTTTTTGGGAAATCCTTGTTTTTTATTTTGATCGAAAGCCTGTAAATAAAATAAAACATCCATTCTTTCGAGTAATGCACAATAATCAATAACAGTATCTTTGCTGACCATACCCATTTTTTGCGTGATACCAGAGTATGATATTTGTGAAACACCCACTGTCAATAACGCCTGAAATAACGATAATAAAGTATCTTCTTTTTTCCTGTGTTTTAAAAAATCACCGCGTATGCATTGTTCATAAGTTAAAAATGTCGCTGGTAATATTTTTCCGTGCATCGCGAAATCATTAATGGCGCGTAAATAACCGCCACACTGCAAATAATCGCTGAAATACTGAGATAACTGGTTATTATTGGGCGATGATTTTTTGTGAACCAAATTCACATAATCAGAAAAGGTAAGCGGGTAAATATGAAAATCAACTTGATCAGCAACGCCGCGTCGACCCGGAAAGCTCATTGCTGCTTCTTTTAAGATAAGCGTATCCGATCCCGTCAATAAACATAAACCCTGCGTAAAATAGCCTTCATCTGCCAGTGCTTTGATTGAGCGTTCCCAGTCTTTTACAAAAGTGATTTCATCGATGATTAATAAAAATTTTTTATCGTCGACCGTTTGCAAAAAAAATTTTAATATTGCACTTAATTCTTTGGTATCAAAAATTTCATCACAAGGTAAATATAAAATATGCGCCGGTTTAAATAATTTTTTTTGCAGGCAATGCGCAATTAATAATTTACACGAGGTGGATTTTCCCACCTGACGACCGCCTGTTAGGATATAAATACCTGGCGTTTGTAAAGGCAGTTGACGCCACCAATCAGGACTATGTTGATAAGTCAGTGCAGAGAGCGCACGCAGATGAGGATCGGATCGTTGAAAATCATCCAAATCATTTTCGTGAAATTGATTATGTTTGATAAATGTTTTTAACATTCCTTAGCGTAACATCATTCGACAAATTTGTCGATCAATTAATCGACAAATTTGTCGATAAATAATAACTCATTGAATTTTAGATAGAAATACCCGATGTTGTGCATGACAAATCGCAATCGCCAACGCATCTGCCGCATCTGCTTGCGGCACCGTTGTTAATTTTAATTGCATTTTTACCATATATTGAATTTGTTCTTTGCCAGCCGCGCCAAAACCCGTCGCTGTTTTTTTAATAACACGTGGGCTGTATTCTGCAATAGGCAATGCATATTGTGCTAACGCCACGAGAGCAGCACCACGCGCTTGCCCTAATTTTAAAGCGGATTGCACATTGATTTGCATAAACACTTCTTCAATTGCAGCCTCATGCGGTTGATGCAACGCAATAATAGCGCCTATTTCTCGATGAATATCATGCAAACGTTCAGCCACCGTTTTGCCTTTTGCGTTGATCGTGCCATGGGCTATGTGAGATAAAACATGCTTTTCACTTTTGATAATGCCAAAACCTGTATGTACAGAACCAGGGTCGATACCGAGGATAAGGGTCATAAAATAGTCTTTATTTAATATTTTTTTAATATACGCTTGTTATTGTTGATTTTATTATTGAATTTAACAAGTGAGAAAATTCAAATGTCTAGAATGTATGGTTCGCCGCTGCCGTCACCACCACGTCGTGCAACAACACCCCGCCCATCAGATTTACCAATCTCGCCACCCTTACAAACCTTGCCAGATTCACGAGACGAATGTCTAAATGTATTTAAGTCACAATTAGGACTTCTTCAGCTGGCGTTTGAAGACATTCCTCCACAGTTTTCAGAAAGGTTTGTCGAATGCAGAGATGCTTTATCCGAATGCAGGGAAGCTATAAATAACAGCAAGCATGATACTCAAATTCCTATCAATCACATTCCTCTGTTGATTGAAAATATCATCACATTAATTCGTCCGCTGCAGTGGGCTCAGGCATCTGAAGAACGCGCTAAGGCAGAAGAAATGCGCAAACAACGACAACAGGCTCGAGCAGCAGAATTAATAGAGCGAGAAAATTACAAAATATTATGGTCACAATATCAAAATCTAAGGGGTCTCGTCCATCACGCGCCTTCAGGAGAGCTTATTTACGTAGATGAAAAAACCTTTGATTGGTTTGATGGTAAAATTTCTGAATATGAGCGGTTGATGGAACATCATGCTCACACCGAAACAGGTAAACTTTATCAAGAGATAATGAACGCATTCGGTAAGGAACGTGCAACGCTTCTTCGACGTTTTGAGATTGCTTCGCAGCCAAATACAGACATGGAAATAACGCAAGCCATGCAGTCGTCAGGCCCTGCTTTCTTTGGGACACTAAGATTAATGCCGACTTCTGCGAAGCCCTCTTCTGATTTTTCACCAGAGTACATATAACCAACGCGCAATTTAGGTTGCAGAATATTATTTTCTAATCTGCAACCACTTTCGAAATACCACAATCGTCCAAGCAATTTCCACCAATCCAAATGGCCATGCGCCCTGCAAAAATCCATAAATAGAGCCTAAAACACAGGATAGCGCAAAACAAAACGTGAACCAGTGACTGCGTTCTTCGAGCGCATAAAAAACCAGCATAGCAATGACCGAAAATAATCCGAATAAAGAAAGTGCATGCACGTTTATATTTTCCCTAATAATTCCTCTGAAATATCCGCATTCGAATACACATTTTGCACATCATCTAAATCTTCCAGCGCTTCGGTTAATTTTATCATCTGTTTGACTTGTTCGATATCGTCTAATTTTGCTTGTGTTGAAGGCAACATCGTAATTTCTGCTTGTGTGAATACTAAATTTGCGGCTGTTAATGCATTTTTGGTGGTTTCAAAATTCTCTGGCGTTGTGATCACATCAATACTTTTATCCTCATTTACAATCACATCATCCGCGCCAGCTTCAATGGCTACTTCAAATATTTTTTCTTCAGGCGCATTTTTATCGAATTGAATAAAACCAGATTTTGTAAATAAAAATGCAACAGAGCCGGGTGCACCAAAACTGCCGTATTTTGTGAATGCATGTCGCACATCAGATGCCGTGCGATTTTTATTGTCGGTTAAGCATAATGCCATGACGGCAACGCCACCCGGACCATAACCTTCATACACACACTCAATCATTTCGACGCCATCTTCACCGCCCGCACCGCGTTTAATCGCGCGATTAATCGTGTCGCGCGTCATGTTTTGCACGAGCGCTTTTTGTACTGCTAAACGTAATCGGGGATTCGTAGCTTCATCGCCACCACCCATACGCGCAGCGGTTGTGATTTCACGGATTAATTTGGTAAACATTTTGCCGCGTTTCGCATCTTGTGCGCCTTTGCGGTGTTGGATATTACTCCACTTGGAATGACCAGCCATGCTTTATCCTTATTGTTTGAAGGGTGGATAATATACGATATTTCAAAATATTTTACTAATGGGTAGGATGCCTCCATCCATTTTGCAAATAGGTTCTTCCGACAGGAAATTTTGAAAAAGTTGACCGATACTATGAATAGTGGCCAATGCTTTATCGGCTTCATCAATTGTTTTCATTATTTTTATTGCAGAAATAACCAATGGACCACCACCACAACACACTGAAAAAAGAACAGCAAGTGTTATACAAGTATTTAACGTAGTGATATTTTCGGAAACATCCAAAATAGGAAGACCTATTGCCGAAGAGATACCACGCACTATACACATCCGTGTGAAATGAGTTAAACAAGCACCAGCTGTCTATTTTATCATCAAATGATTATTCATTTGACATTATTTAATGGTTTTAATGCCCAATTCGTGCAATTGTTTAAAATCCGCAACGGATGGCGCATTGGTTAATGGACAACTTGCCGTTTGTGTTTTTGGAAATGCAATCACGTCACGAATATTTTGTGTGTCTGTCATTAGCATCGTAATGCGATCAATACCAAACGCAATACCCCCATGCGGCGGCGCACCGAGTTTTAAGGCAGCTAATAAATGCCCGAATTTTTGATGCGCTTCTTCTTCAGAAATGCCTAAAATATCGAGTGATGTTAATTGCATATCATAACGATGAATACGAATGGATCCGCCACCAATTTCGTAGCCATTTAATACCATGTCGTAGGCACGTGAATTTGAATCACCGGGATTGGCGCGTAATTTTTCAATATTGGATTCTGTGGGTGCGGTAAACGGATGATGCAACGGTTCCCATTTGCCTTCTTTATCGAGTTGATACATGGGAAAATCAGTGACCCATAATGGCGCCCATGTTTTTGTATACAGATTTAAATCGCGACATGCTTTATCGCGCAGCGCGCCTAACGCTTCTGATACGATTTTTGATTTATCGGCGCCGAAAAATAATATATCGTCATTTTCAGCGCGGGTGCGTTTTAAAATTTCTTGCACAGCATTTTCTGGAATAAATTTTAAAATCGGTGATTGTAAACCTTCCACACCTTTTTCAATTTCATTCACTTTGATATATGCCAATCCTTTTGCGCCATAAATGGCGACAAATTGCGTGTAATCATCAATTTGTTTGCGCGACAGTTCAGAACCTTTTGGTACGCGCAAAACAGTCACGCGACCATCGATATCATTGGCAGGTGCATGAAATACCTTAAATTCCACGGTTTTCATCAAATCTTTAATATCGATCAATTCAAGTGGATTACGCATATCAGGTTTATCAGAACCAAATCGCGCCATCGCATCCGCATAATTCATGCGAGGAAACGGATTGGGTAAATCCACCTGCAAAACAGTTTTAAATAAATCGCGAATCATATTTTCTGTGAGATTTTGAACATCACTTTCATTGACAAATGCCATTTCCATATCAAGTTGTGTAAATTCGGGTTGACGATCTGCGCGTAAATCTTCATCGCGAAAGCATTTCACAATTTGATAATAACGATCAAATCCCGCGATCATTAATAATTGTTTAAAGATTTGCGGTGATTGTGGCAGCGCATAAAATTTACCGGGTTGATTGCGACTCGGCACCAAATAATCGCGCGCACCCTCAGGTGTTGTTTTGGTTAATACGGGCGTTTCAACATCCGTGAAATTTTTGGCATCGAGAAAATGACGAATAAAACGCACGATTTCTGCGCGTTTGCGCAAACGGCTTTGATTTTCTTTTCTGCGTAAATCCAAATAACGATATTTTAATCGCACATCTTCGCCGACATCTTGATAATCATCGATGTTGAATGGCAATGGTTCGGCGATATTTAAAATTTCTATGTCAGAAGCATCCACTTCAACTTCACCCGAGGGGATTTCCGCATTTACCGTGCCAGCAGGGCGCATACGTACAGAGCCAGTTATGCGCACCACAAATTCATTGCGCAATTTTTCGGCTGTTGTAAATGTTGCTTTATTTTTAGGGTCACAAACAATTTGCACGATATCATTGCGATCACGCAAATCAATAAAAATAAGACCACCATGATCACGACGACGGTGTACCCAGCCGCATAAGGTGACTGATTGATTGACAAGGGATTTGTTGATATCGCGTGCTGCTTGTGTGCGCATAATGTTAACCATCTGTAAAAATTTTATAAGGTCACAATAATACTATTTTTCCATTGCCTTTTCATTAAAGAT
>JABDDR010000028.1 GCA_013287505.1 Gammaproteobacteria bacterium | reverse complement strand
GTCAATTAATTGCATATCATTTAAATTAATTTGATTGTCTTTTTCCATGTGGTTGTGAAATAAATACATCAACACACCCAGGACTGTTTCGTTGTCGTTCATTCGTTGCTCACACTTTTATATATCCGCCGAACTGTCTTTTTACGACACCTTCAATCTCTAATTGAAGTATTGCAGCTGTAACCGACTGCGCCGACAGTTTACTGCGTCTACAAATTTGGTCAATAGTTGTCACGTTATTGTCGATACAGGCTAGCACTGGGTTATCCGTGCAATCAAGCTTGAGTTGCGAATCAGATGAACATTTTGTTTGTTTTGTTATAAATGACCATTTTATTTCCTCTAAAATATCCTCCACGCGGGTAACACATTTTGCACCCTGTTGGATCAATGACAAGCACCCTTGCGATGTCGCGCTGCGAATCGATCCTGGAATTGCAAATACTTCGCGCCCCTGCTCGAGCGCAAATCGCGTTGTGATCAAGGATCCGCTTTTAAGTGCTGCTTCAATCACTAATGTGCCCAAACTTAATCCACTAATGATTCGATTACGTCTGGGAAAATGATGCGCAGCAGGTTCTGCGCTCAGTGGGAATTCTGAAATCAAACACCCATTTTCAATAATTTTTTCAGCAAGCAGCGCATTTCGCTTAGGGTAAATTTTTTGTAACCCAGAACCAAGCACTGCAATTGTTTTTCCACCCGCGTTTAATGCACCTTGATGACTTGCCGCATCAACACCCAGCGCCAACCCACTCGTGACAATCAATCCGGCTTTTGATAATTGATAACCAAATTCACCGCTTAATTCCAATCCTGTATGCGATGGATTACGACTACCCACCATCGCAACTTGCGGTTGCGATAAAATGTCACATTCACCTTCGACATATAAAATCAGCGGTTTTGACGCAATTTCAGAAAGCAATGGCGAATAATGTGAGTCAGTGCATAAAATAATATGATGATTGGGTTGTTCTTGCCATTTCAGCGCCGCATTAATCCAGTGTTGATTGGGATTTTGGAGCGCTTCAATTTGCGCATCCGTTAATTTAAATGGTTGTAATTCTCTTGCGCTTGCTTTACAAATATTTTCCACGGTTTGAAAATGCGCTAATAATTTTTTGACATGCGCAAATCCCACGTCAGGTATTTGCGTGAGCGTTAGCCAATATATTAATTCTTGCATCTGATTACTCATTAAGACCACGACTCAAAACCAATTTTTAACTTATCATCAGATTCAGGCAGTTCCATTAACTCATGGATTGCGCTCATTAAAGCCTTAATATGATCGTCATGGCCATCTAAACGATTTTCAAGTTCGAGGAGCTTGCCTTGCAATGCAGTATTTTCACTCAACATTCGCCTTAATTTAATAAACGTTCTTACAACCAAAACGCTAACACTAATGGCTTTTGGTGAATTAAGAACACTTGCTGCCATAATTACACCATGCTCTGTAAAAGCATACGGACTGACGTTGGAAAATTTAAGTTGTTTGAGGTGGTCGCAATTTGCGACCACCTCCTGTTTTTCATCAATGGATAACTGAAAAACAAAATCAACAGGGAACCGCTCAATATTACGTTTTACCTGTTCATTCAAACGCTTGGTCGTAACACCATACAAATTCGCTAAATCAGCATCTAAAATAATTTTTTGATTTCGAATAAATAATATTTTAGATACAATCAGTTTTGATGAACAAGTTGTTTTTTTGAGCACCATAAAAATTTCCAATGTGTTTGATCATTCATCCAAACAGTTTATGATAATTAAAAAAATATTTCGTACCGTGTTTTATAAAAAGGTTTTGTATGCTTAAAATTATTTTCGCGGGAACACCAGAATTTGCAGTGCCTTCGCTTAAGGCACTCATTAATTCAGAACACCAGGTGGTGGCAGTTTACACACAACCCGATCGTCCGGCAGGTCGTGGTCAACATTTACAAGCATCACCTGTTAAAGCGATTGCACAATCACACAATATTCCTGTTTTTCAGCCAAAAACATTACGCGATCCCGTTGTGCAAAACGATATGCGTGCATTAAACGCGGACATTATTGTCGTTGTTGCGTATGGATTAATTTTACCAGAGGCGGTATTACATATAACGCGATTGGGTTGTGTCAATGTGCATCCGTCTTTATTGCCACGATGGCGTGGCGCAGCACCCATTGCGCGTTGTATTGAAGCAGGCGATGATGAAACCGGCATCACGATTATGCAATTGGATAAAGGCATGGATACCGGCCCAATTTTAAAACAAGAAAAATATAAATTTACAGGAGATGAAACCAGCGCAAAATGTCATGATTTATTTAGTCAGCGTGGCGCAGCGTTATTGCTGCTCACATTAAATGAATTGGAAAATAATGTCAGTCATCCGATGGTACAAAATAATGCATTGGCAACGCATGCGGCAAAAATTCAAAAAAGTGAAGCGGTAATTGATTGGAAAATGTCTGCAGAAAAAATCAATCATAAAATTCGCGCATTCAATGCATGGCCGGTTGCACATACCACTTTTTTAAATATGCCATTACGTATTTTTCAAGCGAATGTATTGCATGAAAAAACAAAAATAGCGCCCGGCACATTTGTGCGAAAGAATAAAAAAACATTTTGTATAGCGACAGGTGATGGCATTTTGGAAATTATTGCGGTGCAATTACCGGGGAAAAAAATGGTTTCGTCGGCAGATTTTATGCATGGACATGATGACGATTTGATTCCTGAAAAAACGAGGTTTGGATGCTAATTATCCTCGATCGTGATGGTGTTATTAATTTTGATTCTGATTATTATATTAAATCACCCAGCGAATGGATTCCCATTCCTGGCAGCATTGAAGCAATTTCAGCGCTTACAAAAGCCGGTTACAAAATAGTAGTTGCAACAAATCAATCAGGTATCAACAGAGGATTATATTCAGAGGAAATATTAAATACCATTCATCAAAAAATGCAAGATGCCGTTGAATTGGCTGGCGGAAAAATAGAAAAAATTTATTTTTGCCCACATCATCCCGATGAAAAATGTGATTGTCGAAAACCACAGCCGGGCATGTTTTTACAAATACAGCATGATTTTCAACTTAAAAGTGATGAGATGTTATATGTCGGCGATAGCTTTAAAGATTGGCAAGTCGCACAAACCATCGGTTGTGAATTTATGTTGGTGCGAACTGGTAATGGAAAAAAAACGGAAGACGCGCTAGGAAAAACATCGACCGTTAAAATATTTGACGACTTACAAATGGCGGTAAAATATATTCTTAAAAAAGGGAATGATTAAAATGTCTTTCACTGTTGTTATCGATAACGCATTAAACTCAAATGCAACAAAAACGGGTCGAATTCACTTAGTTGTTCTTTTAATGATGAATTTATACATGATGCACAAAAATCCGCAATTACGATTACCAACCGTCATACTTGCTTTATTTGCTTGGTCTTGTGCGATGCTCGGTGGTTCTTCAAAAACATGGTCTTGTTGTTATGCGTTGCTTGCTACGATCGGGGTAAAATCGTTATACAATGAAATCAACAATGGTCTTCGTTTAAAATAAATGTTTACGTTGCTGGTATGGGTTTTCGGTGAGCACTTGCTAGTGACATAGTTTGGAAGCCCTCGCGTGAGCGAGCGCGATGTTCGAGCGACATACCGCAATACTTTTATCGCGCTTGCTAACGCAAGTGCTTCTAACCTATATCACTGGCGCAGCGTAAAAGTTGAGAACGGTATTATCTAATCTCAAACCCATCGTGTCTTTCAAACGACATTTCAGACCAAACCACGTCATCAACAGTAGCGGCGTCCGGCCCGATCCACAACCAATCAATTAAAGTTTTTAGATTCTCTTCATCGCCACAAGCAATTAATTCCACCGTTCCATTATCATTATTTTTTATCCAACCGGTCAGGTTCATCGATTGCGCTTTTTTTCTTGTGCCGCTGCGATAAAAAACACCTTGCACTTTTCCAGAGATAACGGCCTTAACACAAATTGTATTCATTTTTGATTCCTATCGTTGTGTACAGAGCGTATTATAATGCAGGGACGTCGATTTATCGCGTCTTACAGTAGGAGAATTTTATGGGATTTCATGGAAGTGTCGGTTCAATTTTATTAATTTTAGTCATCGCCGTTTTATTATTCGGCACAAAACGCATTCGCAATATTGGCGAAGATTTGGGTGCTGCCGTCAAAAGTTTTCGCAAAGGCATGGGTGACGAACAAACTCCCGATAGCGACAAAGAGCGTTCGTAGAGACGCGATTCATCGCGTCTCCAACGACCCATCAAGGACGATTTCTATGGACATCAGCTTCTCTGAAATTTGCCTCATCATACTCGTCGCATTTATCGTCTTCGGCCCCGAGAAATTACCCGATTTAGCGCGCAAAGTGGGACAATTCATCGGCAAAGCAAAATCAATTTACCGCAACGTCACCCGTGAAATTGAAAACACCTTGCATGACACCCATGAAAAATAGCATCGCTTTTTTAATTGAACTCCGCGCACGATTACTCAAAGCGCTTATCGCCTGGGGAATCATTGCAGGGATTTTCACCTATTTTGCAAATACCATTTACGAAGGATTTGCATTGCCGATTTTGCATCAACTTACGCCACACGAACATTTAATCGCAACGGCTGTTACGACACCTTTTTTCGTCCCATTAGAAAGCGCGATTGTCGCGAGTATTTATGTGTGCATGCCGATTTTACTTTATCAGCTGTGGCAATTTATTTTTCCAGCGTTACACCGAACAGAAAAGAAATTTATTTTTTATCTCATTTTATCCGGCACTTTTTTATTTTATATCGGCACACTTTTTGCCTATTTTATCGTGCTGCCCATGATGTTCCGCTTTTTAGCACATTTTTCCCCTGCACATGTGTCGTTTATGCCAGACATCAGCACCTATTTTGATTTTGTCACACGCATGTTATTGGCATTTGGTTTTGCCTTTGAATTGCCGATCATCATCATTACACTCATCCGATTGCATATTCTGTCTCTTGAAAACTGTCAACAAATCCGGCCCTATGTTATTGTGGGCTGTTTTATACTCGGCATGTTATTAACCCCGCCCGATGTATTATCGCAAACATTATTGGCTGTGCCGATGTGGGGGTTGTTTGAATTGGGTGTGTTCGTTGCAAAAAAAATCTCATAAGGAAATTTATGACACAACAAACTGCAATTACATTTGATGACGTATTAATGGTCCCTGGTTACAACCATCATGAATCACGTCGTTTAGTTGAAATAGGCATGACTGACCGCACAGGAAAATTAACCCTGCATTTACCCGTCATGAGTTCGAATATGGACACCATCACAGAAAGTGCGATGGCGAATTTTATGTCGAGCAAAGGCGGCATTGGTGTGCTGCATCGCTTTATGACCGTTGATCAAAACGTGGCGGAATTTAAAAAGTGTAGCGACAAAGTATTCGTATCGATCGGTTGCAACGACGCAGAATTAGAACGCGCAAAAGCACTAGATGATGCAGGCGCTAATTATTTTTGCATCGACGTTGCGCATGCGCATGCCAAATATGTGGGTCACACATTAAAACTATTACGCAAATTACTACCGAATGCCTGCATTATGGCAGGAAATGTTGCAACCTATGCGGGCGCAGATTATTTAGCATCGTGCGGCGCGGATATTATTAAAGCCGGTATTGGTGGCGGCTCTGTTTGCAGCACGCGTATTAAAACAGGATTTGGTATTCCGATGTTAACGTGTATCGAAGATTGCGCGCGTTGTGATCGCTCGATTGTCGCGGATGGCGGCATTCGCACATCCGGTGATATTGTCAAAGCACTCGCTTTCGGCGCTGATTTTGTGATGATTGGCGGCATGTTGGCAGGCACTGCTGTCACACCAGGAAAAGTAATCACCAAAAAAGATGGTTTAAAAGTAAAACAATATCGCGGTATGGCATCGCGTGAAGCGCAAACGGATTTTATGGGTGCGATGGCGGATTGGAAAACAGCAGAAGGTGTTGCGACCGAGGTCATTTATCGTGAAGATCAAGATGCGATTCTCGCGGATATTATTGGCGGCTTGCGTTCGGGTTTAACCTATGCGGGGTCGAGCACCATTCGAGAATTGCAACGTAAATTGGATTATGTGCTTGTGAGTCCGGCGGGAAGGATTGAAAGTTTGCCGCATAAATTAGCCGTGAGTGAAACGAACAAATAAATCCTTATACAGAAGCCCGCGTGCAGGGAGTGCGAAGCACGACCGAAACAAGGGCATATCCTGAACAAAAAATATTTATTTCCGTTTTCCATTGACGCACATTTGAAATTCCACTAATGTTTGCGATACAAAGGATTTATAAAAAAATTATGGAACAATTGTATTCAATTAATTTAAATTACCGTAGCGTAATTTGAGGGGAAGATATGTCAAGAACACAAAGTAGTGATGAAGCGCCACAATTTCAAACAACTGAACGCTCAGAATTGTTAGACAATGCTGCGCCAACAGGCGACAATGGCACATCCGTAAATCACACGCCACCAGCATCACCAACAGGTTCAAATCGTGCGGTCGCTGATACACAACCCGGATTAACTACACAACCCGGATTAACAAAAATGCAAATCACTGGGTTTGTATTCAATCTTTTAGCACTAGCTTATCTTATTGCGGCTGGCGTAATTGCTGCCATTCCTTCTGGTCAAAGTAAAAATGTAGAGGCTATAAAAGAATTTGTTGCTGATCTTGCTAATAAATTGCCGGCAGATCTCTTGTTTTTTATGCAAGCAGCTGCTCTTATGCTTCCGATGGTTATAGCTCGTACAATGTATAATACAGGACTTGTTGCGTTTGGTTTATGTCGTAATCAACCAGCTCAACCTGCAATACAAGCACCAACTCTAGCTCCAGTCGCAAATATCGTATAAGCACTAACAGTTAATCTTTCAAAAGACCAGCTTCGCGCTGGTTTTTTTTTAAGAATCAAAAATGTTCTGAGCGCAATGCCTCTTTTCGCTATAGAGTTTAGAGGCCGAGCGTTAGCGAATGCGAAAGCCTGCGGCGAAGATGGATGTCAATGAAATGTAGATCCAAAAAAAGATGTGCTGTGATTGGTGTGTGAGCTTCGGAAAGACTTTCGCATTCGCTAACGCTCGGCCTCTAAACTCTATAGCGAGAGAATGCATTACGTTCAGTGCATTTTTGATTTTTCATCGGAGCTATGACAAAGCAATTTATTTTCTCTGCGCCCAATAGACAAACGGCATTGCCAAAACTTCCGCAGAAACCGAAAAAATAATTAACGCATGAATTGATGTGTCGTATAAAACGCCCATCAACCAACTACCTAAAAACCAACAAATCCCATAACCCGCATTAAAAATGCCAAACACAGAACCCCGCATTTTTTTCGAAATCATATCGCCGACAATCGCTTTCAACAAAGACCGTTGTGCGCCAATACCAATTCCCCATAAAATCATCCCAATAATGGCTGTTTTAAATCCGTTGACAAAAACAAACAATGGGAATGATGCAGATAGCACAATCGCAATGATTAAACTGACACTGCCTTTTTTATCGTAAAGATAGCCAAAAAATAATGCGGAGAATGCACTAAGGCCCATTGCAATCATATAAAAAACCGGAATCCAAACGGGCAATATTCTGGTCGCTTTTTGAAAATGAAATGCGATCAATGGAAAATCAGCGTAGCCGGCTGCCATCAATCCTGCAGCAATTAAAAAAATCCAAAAGCGACTGGGGATTTTAGTCGCTTCTTCAATTTCAAGTATTTCTATTTCCAAATTTTGCGGATGTGGATAATGCGTCATCCCATACGCTAAAAAAAATAATGTGATCATGGCGGGAATAAATAAAATGGTAAATCCCAACGAATATTGATTGTGTGTAAGTAGAATAATCGTCATCAATAAAGGGCCAAGCACACCACCGAATTGATCAAAAGCTTGGTGCAAACCAAAACCAATACCGCGACCCATTTTTTGAGTTGCATACGATAACATGGCATCGCGTGATGGCGTTCGAATCGCTTTTCCAATGCGTTCAATCGTAATAAGCACAGATGCCATCAACCAACCATGGACAAATATTAATGCGGGGATTGCAAAAATGCAGGCATAGCCCACCAAAGTAAACATCCAATATTTTTTTGTTTTATCCGCTAAATAACCTGAAATTAAACGTAATGCGTTGCCAGCCAACTCTCCAAAGCCCGCAACAAATCCCACGATTGCACCACTGGCACCGAGCAAACCCAAATACGGTCCTGTAATACTGCGTGCGCCTTCTGACACCATATCAGAAAATAAACTGATCGTGCCGAGCAACATCACGAAAACAAGGGCGTTACTGGTGCGAAGATTTTTTCGGAGCGGGTGTGTAGAAGACGCGGGAGGTGTGGTCAAGTTAAAATCCTTTTTGGTGAGACTATATTCATACCTCAACAGAAGTTCATCACGTCGCTATTATATATTTTTATTCTCATACTCGCACCATTCAATAATAGGACATTGTCCGCATTTAGGATTGCGCGCCGTGCAAATATACCTACCATGTAAGACCAACCAGTGATGCGCATCTTTTAGATATTTCTTAGGAATTGTTTTTAATAATTTTCTTTCTACCAACAACGGCGTTTTAGCGACTGCCAATCCTGTGCGATTGGCAACACGGAAAATATGCGTATCTACTGCAATCATGGGTTCGCCAAAAGCAGTATTTAAAACCACATTTGCCGTTTTCCGCCCAACGCCTGGCAAACTTTCTAAATCTTCACGATTATTCGGCACTTCTGAATTAAATTTTTCAATTAATATTTCGCACGTTTTAATAACATGTTTCGCTTTAGTGGGATATAGATTAATTGTTTTAATAAAAAATTTTAATTGATCAATACCCAATGCAACTATTTTTTTAGGTGTATTTGCAATCGGAAATAAATGTTTTGTTGCTTTATTAACACTGATATCTGTTGCCTGTGCAGATAAAATAACAGCGATTAATAATTCAAAATTATTTTTAAAATGCAATTCAGTACTTGGCGTGGGATTATTTTTTTGTAGTGTTTCAAATATTTTTTGTCTTTTTTCTGAATTCATAACATTACTCTTCATGCAAAACACGGTATTGCAATCATACGCCATCCAGGGAAAATGAGGGTAACATTATAAACCTAATGAGTGATATTTATGAATCGTATTATTAAACAAGATGTCGTTGAAAAAAAGATAGTCAGAATTCGTAATAAAGACGTGATACTGGACAATGATGTTGCAGAACTCTATGGCGTTACTACAAAACAAGTCAATCAAGCGGTTAACAGAAATCCCGATAAATTTCCGGCAGGATACGTTTTTACGCTTAAAAAACAGGAAAAAGAAGAGGTGGTCACAAATTGTGACCACCTCGAAAACCTAAAATTCTCACCAAAACTTCCCAATGCTTTTACAGAATCTGGCTTGTATATGCTTGCAACCATCCTGAAAAGCCCGCAAGCAACTGAAACAACCATATGCATCATCAACACATTTACAAAAGTCCGTGAACTTGGAAAAACAGTCAATCAAATTTCCAAGGTAGAAAACACGAAACAAAAAGACGAACTTATGCAAAAAACCGGAGAAATTATTTCAGATTTGATCATTCCGAACAGCATGCACAACACAGAGTCTGAAGCGACTATTGAGTTAAATTTCGCAATAGCGAAATTTAAATTTACACTGAAAAAGAAAAATTCTAGCTAATTTTTATGTTTTACCCGTTTTATTATCGCCGCAATCTCTGCTTTTCGTTCTTCTATGGTTTTATTTTTTCCATCGGCTTGCTTTGCTTGTAAATATTTTTCTCGATCGCGAATTCTTTCTTTTTCCAAACGACTATTGCGCGCCTCAAATCGGGTGTGTGATTATTCCTCAAATATTTTTTGCTCTGATGCGGATCGCACTGGTAATGAAATGATATCAATACAATCAACCGGGCAAGGCTCAATACACAATTCACAACCCGTACACACATCAGCAATAACGGTATGCATTAATTTGTTCGCGCCTACAATCGAATCAAATGGGCATGCTTGAATGCATTTCGTGCAACCGATGCATTCCGCTTCGCGGATAACTGCTTTGCGGGGCGGATTTGAAATAGCAGGACTATTCACACGCGCACTCACACAGCCTCAAAAGAAGCTATTTGCTCCGGCGTCACTCTTTGCATTAAAGGTTCAAAAGTATTGATCACATGATTTAATAACGGTGTTTTGCAATCATCCCATTGCAATGGTTTTATATTTAAAAATTTCTCGCATTTTTCTGCTGTGATTGGCAAAATAGGCTTTAAATACAGCGTTAATAAACGAAAGCAATTTAACGCTTGTGTGCAAACCAATTGCACTTCATTTTCACTGCCGTCAACTTTTGCAAGCGCCCATGGTTTGTGATGATCCACATATTGGTTCGCACGATCAGCGAGCGCCATAATATCGCGCACAGCACGATTGTAATTTAGGCTTTCATAAGATTCTGCAATAGCATCTGATGCATTTGCAAATGTTTGAAATAAATCTTCATCGTGTAATTTTGATGCGAGTTTCCCGTCAAATTTTTTCGAAATAAATCCCGCGGAGCGACTCGCCAAGTTTACAAATTTTCCAACCAAATCAGCATTCACACGCGCACTAAAATCAGCGAAATTAAAATCAATATCTTCAACCTGATTATTTAATTTTGCTGCATAGTAATAACGCAAATATTCTGTTGGCAAATTGTTTGCATATTTTTTTGCGGTAATAAATGTGCCGCGTGATTTCGACATTTTTTCGCCGTTGACAGTGACAAAGCCATGCACAAAAATTCCGGTCGGTAATCGATAATCCGTGGCACGCAACATCGCTGGCCAAAATAAGGCATGAAAACTGATAATGTCTTTGCCGATGACATGATACAGTTCCGCTTTTGATTCTTTGCTCCAAAATGTCGTGAAGTCCAAATGCTTCGCCGCGCAAAAATTTTTAAAGCTAGAGATGTATCCCACCGGCGCATCCAACCATACATAAAAATATTTATCTTTCACATCCGGCATTTCGAAGCCAAAATACGGCGCATCGCGAGAAATATTCCATTGTTGCAAACCGACTTTAAACCACTCTTGTAATTTATTCGCAATCGATGGTTGTAAAACGCCCGATTGCGTCCATTGATCTAAAAAATCAGCATAATGATCAAGCGCGAAAAAATAATGCTCAGAGTCTTTCTCAACAGGAATAGCGCCCGTAATTGCAGAGCGCGGATTTTTTAATTCAGTAGGGTCGTATGTTGCGCCACACACTTCGCAATTATCGCCATATTGATCTTTCGCACCACAACGCGGACATTCACCGCGAATAAAGCGATCTGCTAAAAATAATTTTTTTTCAGGATCAAAGTATTGTGTAATCGTTTTTGTAACGATATCGCCATTTTGTTTTAAGCGATTATAAATAGCGATAGAGAGTTGTTTATTTTCTTCCGAATGCGTCGTGTCATAATTATCAAAAGAAATATGAAATTTTTTATAATCGTTGATGTGATCTTCACGCACATTTTTTACCAATACTTCTGGTGATACATTATTTTTTTCTGCTGCTAACATAATTGGCGCACCATGCGCATCAGAACCGCAAATATAATAACAATGATTGCCATGCATTAATTGAAAGCGTTTCCAAATATCAGTTTGAATGGCTTCAAGTAAATGTCCCAAATGAATTTCGCCATTGGCGTAGGTTAATGCGCTGGTGATTAAAATATTGCGTGGTGTCATATAATTTTTCTCCGTGCATAATATTACGCATTTTGTACTATTTATGCTACGATTTGCGCACATCACACTCTCTGAGCGAGTGATTGATGATATGACTGCCGAAGACAATTACTTGGTAGCGAGTGGGAACTTGGATGTGTCTTTTTTCACCCTCGCGCAGCCGTGCAAATGAAAATTTCCCCGCAACATCCGCGAGGGTGAAAAATGATACGTCCAAGTAACCCACGAGCAGTCCGGTATCTACAGCAGTCATATCATGCATAAACACACACAAGGTTAATTATGCGCCCCACACCATTCTCCATTCCCAACATTAAGCACATCATCGCCATCGCCTCCGGCAAAGGCGGCGTCGGAAAATCCACCACAACCGTCAATTTAGCATTAGCACTAGCATCACAAAACAAACGCGTCGGCATTTTAGACGCCGATATTTACGGACCCAACCAACCCCACATGTTAGGCACAACCGAAAAGCCTGAATTACACGATCAAAGTACATTTAAGCCAGTAATGAGACACGGATTACAAACCATGTCGATGGGATATTTGGTCGACTCGGAAGATCCGATGGTATGGCGCGGACCGATGGTTGTAAAAGCATTGCAGCAAATGTTATTTCATACCGCTTGGGATAATTTGGATTACTTATTGCTGGATTTACCACCCGGCACCGGTGATGTACAATTGACCATTTCGCAAAAAACACCGGTCAATGGTGCTGTTATTATCACCACGCCACAAGAAGTTGCGCTGCTGGATGCGCAAAAAGGCTTGGAAATGTTTCGCAAAGTGAATGTACCCATTTTGGGAATCATCGAAAATATGAGTGTTTATCATTGCACGCATTGCGGACATGATGCGCACATTTTTGGTGAAGGCGGTGGCGAACGATTAGCAAAAAAAAATAATGTACCCTTGCTGGGAAAAATCCCATTATTATTACCGATACGAGAACAAGCCGATCGTGGTGAGCCAATTATGATTGCAGAACCCAATGGCGAGATTGCAGAATTATATAAAACGATTGGTACACGGATAACAAATAACGGATAACTATTATGAGCATCAAATCCGACAAATGGATCCGCCGCATGGCGATCGAACGCAACATGATTTCACCCTTTGAAAATGGGCAAGTACGCACGAATGGCGACGGAAAAATTGTGTCTTATGGCACGAGTAGTTATGGATACGATGTGCGATGCGCGCGCGAATTTAAAATATTTACGAATATTAATTCAGCGATTGTTGATCCCAAAAATTTTGATGAAAACAGTTTTGTCGACGTTGAATCGGATGTTTGTATTATTCCACCCAATTCTTTTGCGCTGGCACGCACTGTCGAATATTTTAAAATTCCGCGCACGGTGCTCACCATTTGCTTAGGAAAATCAACCTATGCACGCTGCGGTATTATTGTGAATGTCACGCCACTTGAACCCGAATGGGAAGGCCACGTGACATTAGAATTTTCAAACACCACCAATTTACCTGCAAAAATCTATGCGAACGAAGGCGTTGCACAAATGTTGTTTTTTGAATCGGATGAAGTGTGCGAAACGTCTTATGCGGATCGAAAAGGAAAATATCAAGGTCAACGTGGCGTGACATTGCCAGTGACATAAAGAACGTTTATACTCCCTGCCAGCGCTGATTTGTCCTTGATTGCGAGCGCTTAACAAATACGGCTAAAGTAGATGAAACATGATTGAATTACAAAACCTCAATAAATTTTATCCCTCTAAATCTGGCGATCTTCACGCATTAAAAAATATTAATCTGCGCGTTGCACCCGGTGAAATTGTCGGTGTGATTGGCAGAAGCGGTGCAGGCAAAAGCACATTGATTCGCACGGTTAATTTATTAGAAAGACCCACCAGTGGTTTTGTTCGTGTGAATGGTGTTGAGTTAACCACATTAAATCCAGCGCAATTGCGTGAAGCGCGTCATCACATCGGAATGATTTTTCAGCATTTTAATTTATTAGCAACGAAAAATGCCTATGACAATGTTGCATTTCCTTTGCAATTATTAAAAAAATCGAGTTCTGAAATTAACAAAATAGTGTCGGAATTGCTGGAAAAAGTGGGTTTATCAGATCGTTGGAATTCATACCCGCATCAATTGAGTGGCGGACAAAAACAACGTGTCGCCATTGCGCGTGCACTCGCAACAAAACCACAAGTATTATTATGCGATGAAATGACATCGGCATTGGATCCTGAAACAACGGATGATATTTTAAAATTAGTGAGGGATATTAATCAGGAATTGAATCTTTCCATTTTATGCATCACCCATCAAATGTCAGTCATCAAATCCATTGCAGATCGTGTTGCTGTGATTGATCAAGGTGAGATTGTTGAATGCGAAAATGTCGTCAGTATTTTTAAAAATCCCAAAGCAGCCATTACACAACGATTTGTGCAATCTGTTTTAAAATCTGAACTGCCGCATGAGCTGCAATCACAATTACATTTTGAACCGATGCCCAACGATCAAGCGGTGTTGCGTTTAACATTTTCAGGACATGCCACATTAGAACCTGTGATCAATGAATTTATGCGACAAACAAAAGTCAAGGTCACTATTTTGCAAGCGGATCTGGAACAATTACGCAACGAATTGATTGGACGAATGATCATTGCCATGGATTTAAAAAGCGCTGAATTAGAAAAAGTTAAATTGTTTTTAGAGCATAAAGGTGTGATGGTCGAAGTGATGGGATACTTTGAAATTAACAAAATATAAAAATTATGATGATTGAAAAATTAGGATTATTAACACACGCAACCTGGCAAACACTCGAAATGGTGTTTGTATCCGCGTTTTTTGCGGTTTTATTCGGATTACCGCTGGGTGTTTTTTTATTTGTTACGCGCAATGCACAATTATTTAAAAGACCACTCATGCATTCTGTGCTGGGATTTTCGGTCAATGTGCTGCGCTCCATTCCCTTTATTATTTTACTCGTTGCAATCACGCCCATCACACGATTTATTGTTGGCACATCGATCGGCACAATCGCTGCCATGGTGCCGCTTGCCATTAGTGCGATACCTTTTTTTGCACGCTTAGTTGAAAGTGCGTTAAGTGAAGTGCCGACGGGATTAATCGAAGCATCATTAGCGATGGGCGCAACGGTGAAGCAAATTGTGCGAAAAGTATTAATTCCAGAAGCGCGTGCCACTATTGTGCGCGCAATCACATTAACAACCATTACATTGGTTGGTTATTCAGCAATGGCGGGCGCTATTGGTGGTGGTGGTTTGGGAAATTTAGCAATCATGTATGGATATGAACGTTTTGAAATTCATATTATGATTTCAACCGTTGTGATTTTGGTTGTGATGGTGCAGTGTTTTCAGTGGTGTGGGGATTTTGTGGCGAAGCGGTTGTAGAGACGTCGATTCATCGCGTCTCAAATCTGTGACTATCTTCTGAGACGTGATGAATCACGTCTCTACGAATATTTTGGAGACTTATCATGAAAAAAATATTTTTAATTATATTATTTGCAGTGACCTTTGGTCTCACTGCTTGTTCCCATAAAGAAAAAGCCAACGAAGTGCGTGTTGGTACAATCGCCGGTCCAGAAACAACATTAATGAACGTTGCAAAAAAAGTGGCTCTAGAAAAATTTGGCCTGCATGTCAAAATTATTACTTTTACAGATTACAATACACCGAATCAAGCGCTCGAAAATGGCGAAATCGATGCAAATGCTTTTCAACATTACCCATTTTTATTATCACAAATAAAAGCGCGTGATTATAATTTAGCGCCAGTGGGTGATACATTTCTTTATCCGATGGGATTGTATTCGACGGGTGTTAAAAAATTATCTGATTTATCGCCGGGTGATAAAATTGCAATTCCAAATGATCCTACTAATGAAGCACGTGCATTATTATTGCTGCAAAAAGCGGGACTAATTACCTTAAAACCAAATGTCACCATTAATGCAACGACTCAAGATATTGCCAGCAATCCGAAAAACTTTAAATTTATCGCATTGGATGCTGCGCAATTACCACGTTCATTGCAAGATGTTTCGTTGGCGGCAATTAATACCAATTATGCAATTCCTGCGGGTTTATCGCCTTCAAAAGCTTTATTTGAAGAACAAACAGATTCACCCTATATGAATTTAATCGTTGCACGTACAGCAGATAAAAATACGCCGAAAATAAAAGAATTGGTTGAGGCGTATCAATCGGCGGCTGTTTTGCAAAAAGCGAAAGAGTTATTTGGTGATGCAGCGATTGCGGGGTTTAGTGCACATTAGTCAAGCTAGTGCCCCATTCTTAACCTCTAAGCTGCGCTAGTGATATAGTTTAGAAGCTCTCGCGTAAGCGAGTGCGAAAGTGCGAATAAAGAACGGTGATATTCATTTCGCGCTTGCTAACGCAAGTGCTTCTAAACCATATCACTAGCACACACTTACTGAAAGACCGTGCCAATAGTATGTTATGTTTTAAAGCTTTCTGATATTTTTTATCAATCGCAATTTCATTTATCTTTTATTCTTAAAGCTGCTGCATAAACTATTTTGCGATTTAATCCCGTAATCTTACACGCAATACTCACCGCTTGTTTCACCGACAATTCACTTAATAAATTTTCCAATAATAATTTTAATTTTTCTTCATCTTCAGAAAAAGTATTTTCATGTGATGATGCGCCATGCACCACAATCACAAATTCACCCTTCAATTCTGACGCACTTATCCACTCTACCAAATTCCCCAAAGTATCTTGTTTTATCGTCTCAAACGTCTTTGTCAATTCCCGTGCAATCGTTACCATTCGTTCTGCGCCAAAAACATTTTTCATAACTAGTATTGTTTTTGAAACCCGATGCACCGATTCATAAAAAGTTAGAGCGCGTTTTTCATTTAAGAAATCATTAATGCAATGGAGACCCTACGGTCGAGAACTGAAAGTGTTTGATGACTCTACAGCTAAAATGCAAGATACAAGCGCAAATCAAGTTGAATATCCACAGGTAAAAAATCAAAGAATCGCTGAACACAACGTTTCTGCTGAATATACAGTTTAGAAGCCGAGCGACGACCAAAAGCATTCCCATCACTTTGTCGACCGCGAAGTGTTGAGAAAAAAAGATTGATGAGGAAAGTTGAAAAAATGATTTTAAAAAATGCTGTAGCTTAAGGTAGTGCCATTGGGGTTTAAGGTCTTGTAAAAAGACAAACCTGACACGGCAACCGTTATACATTATTCCGCGTTCTGGCAGTTAATGCTGTTGTTGCATCAACTGCAACTGCACTGACAAAATCTTCCTTAAATAAAAGTGAGCCCAATAAACACACACCCTTACACACCGATAACACAGCGAAACCAGCTGCTAATCCCAGCGCAATGCGGATTAGAGCTATGCCTATTTGTGAAGGTAAAAAGGTGCAAATGGGAGGAGGAGTTATGGTGTTATTATCCAATGACACCTCGCAATTTTTACCTGAAGAGCAATCTGGTATGTTTCGAGAGATAGGACATATCAGCGCCACAACGACGGCACCAAAAAACATTAACAAAGCACCCTCAAGACATCTTTTATTGCGATAATGCATGTCTTGATAAAAATCGTGGATAGATTTTAAATTTAGTAGAGCCATTTTTGTTCCTATGAGTGTTTAATTTTACAATATGAAACGCGAGCTTTTTAAGAAATTACTGGAACAAAAGCTGCAGAATCGAGTATACATTCGGTTTATCGAAACTTTTTTATCACAATACGGCAGACAAGTAAACTTTAGGAACATTGAGCTTACTGTAATCTCTCGCTATCAATTTTGAGAGTTATCATTACTTATGGT